>JAGLQD010000255.1 GCA_023136985.1 Candidatus Sabulitectum sp.
CACCGCCTCAGGACCTGAAATTTGCAGGCGAAAGAACCACTCTCGAGATCGGGGCTAGAACGGTGATCCGGGAAATGGCCAATATCAACTGCGGTACCAGCGCCACCGGAAAAACTGTGATCGGCGCTGATTGCTTTCTGATGGCTTTCAGCCATGTGGCTCACGACTGCATTATCGGAGACGGCGTGATCCTGGCCAACGCAGTGAATCTTGCAGGTCATGTGGAGATAGGCACAAAGGCAATTATTGGTGGTATTGTTCCTGTCCATCAGTTTACCAGGATCGGTGAATACTCAATGATCGGTGGAGGATTCAGAGTCTCCAGGGATGTGGCTCCTTTCACCCTTGCAGGTGGAGAACCTCTTCGAATGATAGGTGTGAATAAACTGGGGCTCCGACGAAACGGTTTCTCCAACCAGGACATTTCTTTTGCTGCAGATGCTTTCCGCTTCTTCTTTAAGAATCCTGAGACAATGGCAAATAAAGTTGCAGCAGCTCTCGAAGAAGAATCTGAGAATTTGCCGAAAAGAAGAATGGCTGAATTCATATCAGCCTCCTCGAGAGGGGTTACCATCTGAACCATATTGCTCTTCTTCTGCTTTTACTCTGGGGGCAGCCCGAGGTTCCGGACTCCACAGAGATCGAATACAGGAATCCTCAGGGAGCACTGCTTAGAAGCCTTGTTCTTCCAGGATGGGGACAATTTTACAATGATAAACCGGTAAAAGGATTGATCTACGGTTCTCTGGAGCTTGGATTGCTGGGGCTTGTTTTTTATGAGAACAGCAAGGCTGAGCATGCAAGAGAGATGTATCAGGATACAGAACTTGCCTCCTGGCGGGATAACTATGAGTTTCACAGTGATCTCCGGCGTGATTTTATATGGTACACCGCAGGGGCATGGGTTGTAGGATTGCTTGATGCCTATGTGGATGCTTATCTTTTCAGTTTTGAAGCAGAGAATACTGGATTTGACAGAGATGTGGGTTTCAGTATGAGAGCAGTGATAAACTTTTAACTGAGGGAATGAAATGATCTTTCACCTTGTATACTTCTTGACAGCGGGATTGGCCGCTTCAGAACCCGAGCTTCTTGAAAGAGCTGTACAGGGAGACAAGGAAGCTTTTGGAGAAATAGTCAGAATGTATGAGAAAAGGGTTTTCCGGGTGGCAAGAAGGATGTGCAACTGTGATGATGATGCATGGGACATCACGCAGGATGCATTCATTAAGGCTATGAAGGCTATGCACAGCTTTAACACTGAATATCGTTTTTTCACATGGATGTATAGAATTGTTACCAATACTGCAATCAACCTTTCCCGTTCCCGCTCCAGGCGTGCCGAGGTGGAATTTGACGAAGGATACGGTGGAGGCGGCCAGACTGCCACTGCCGATACCACTATTCAGGAAAGCAATCGGGATATTCTTGTTGCCGCTGTACAAAAGGCTGTTGAACTGCTCACACCGGCGCTGCGTTCTGTATTTGTTTTAAGGGTAGATCAGGAGTTGAGCTATGAAGAGATCGCTGAAACACTTGATATTGCCACTGGCACAGTTATGTCACGATTAAACAGGGCTCGAAGCTCTGTAAAAGCATTTGTTGTCACAGAGCTTGGGGGTCAACCATGATCTGCCCTGACAGGAATACTCTGATGACATGGTGCGATAAAGAGATCGCATCCCCGGAAGCAGACACTATTTCTGAACACATCAAGCACTGTGAAAGTTGCAAAGCCTTCACTGTTGCTCAAAAACAGATGGAATCAGTCTGGCGTGATAGTTGGAAGGATCCCGGCGAAGCGAGCTTTAAAAAAATGCGCAGCAATATCAAACATGCTACTCCGTGGTGGCGGACTCAACGGACATGGTTCATTGCTGCAGCTCTGTGTGCCGCTTACATCGGTGTAAAAGTATTTTACATTGATGGTACTGGAGCATCTCTTTCAAGCATAGCGCTTGAGGAAACATCAGTTCCGGTTCAAATAACTTCAGGCGATCTTTCTGATCCTCGTGATGAATCTCCTTTGGAGGAGATGGAAGAAGCGGTAGCAGTTGAAGTTGCAGAAGAAGAGATTGAGTTTCTACAGGATGAGCTGGTTTCGGGTCAGTCTGAGATTCCTGAAGTTGTTGAAGAGTTGTCTGTTGATCTGGCACTGTCTGTATCTGATTCCGGGGTATCGGTAGGGGATGCAGAAATGGAGGTCATGGAGGAGGATGCTGATTTGATCTCCGGTTCCCCTGAGGTGGTCCTTAACGCAGTCGGCGGTCACCATAATGTTGAGTCTCAAGATATGGCTGAACCGCCGGGAACAGTTGATGAGAGCCTTGAGCAGGAATCCGTTTTTCGAACTGCCGGTTCCATTTCATCAGAATCTGCTGGTTCGGGTATGGTGGAGGGTGCATTATCAGGCGGAGTTGGCGGTGGCGGCAGTACCGCTTACGGTTCAGTGGGAATGTCACCTGCACCTGTTACAGAGGATCAATGTGATGACTTAGTTGAAGATGTTCATAGTGACTTGCCGGCTCAGTCGGAAACACCAATGATCACATACAGTGTATTGATAACACTGGAATCGAAAGAAATTATTCAGATTCAGAGGTTTCAGTGGAATTCTCTGTTCGCAATGATAGATGCTCTTCAGGAAGAGAATTGGAATCCTTCTGCGGAAATGCTTGTCTTCACTGTTAGCAGTGAGGGAATCATTGCTGGAGACAATGCAGCCGACGGTGCTGTAATAGCCGTTCCCGAAACAGGTTACGGCGACTGTGTTGTAACTGTTCATTTCTTCTGATTTGTTGCCCCTTTTCATTCCGGTCTGAGAATGATAAATTTAATTAAATTAATCAGTTTGTTTTGAAGGGAGATAGTTCATGACTGGCAGAATTATTATCGCAGCTTTGTTTTCGTTTACCTTACTGGGAATAGCGGAAGAAACCAATTTGTCCAGAATTGCCGTTATTCCGGTCTTTAATGACGCAATAGAAAACTATGACACTCAAGAGCTTAAGGCTGCGGCAGAAGAAGTATTCACTATGAGTGGACGGTTCTATGTTGTTGATGTCTCCACTCATTCTGATTATCAGGGAGACCCGGATGACCAGAATATTCGTCTGAGAACAATTGCGGCAGATCTAAATATAGATCTGTTCATGCTTCTTGATGTTTCCTCACCCAGCACTGAAGTTAGTCACGGCACGGCTGACAGTCTATTTGTTACACGAAACACCTCTGTGGACATCACAGGCCGTTTTTACACCTCGGAGGGAAGTCTTCTGGGATCAGTGAGAGAGAA
Organism: Candidatus Sabulitectum sp.; assembly: GCA_023136985.1. GTDB lineage: Bacteria > Fermentibacterota > Fermentibacteria > Fermentibacterales > JCC-6 > Sabulitectum. The sequence continues at coordinate 3,296 of JAGLQD010000255.1, forward strand.
GAAGTATTCGGGAAGCCTTCTCAGTTCAGCATCAATTGATCTTGAAAGCCTTGCTTTACAGGGGGTTGTTCTGGTTGCTCAGAGAAGTCTGAATGAAATATTCCCGTACGAATTCACATTTACCGCCACTGCAGGTTCGGTTTTTCAAATTCCTTTAGGCGAAGACAGCGGTGTCAATAAGGGAATGGTATTCTCAGTGGTGGCTTTGGCACAAGGTATTCCCCGTTCAGCTGAGGAGTATCATCAACTGAGCAGTCACGGTATTCTCCAGATAACTGATTCCAGTGATAACTCCAGCCAGGGAAGATTGATCGCCGGTGATCTGGTAGAGGGCACCAGGGTTGCAGCAGTTGAGAATTCAACACCTGGAATTCTTGGATTGTCTTATGCAGTTCTGCCAACAGAGGTAGTTCCAGGTGATGATCTAGAAGGGGAGGAGTCTGAAACCTCCAGGCTTCTGAACCAGGCGGAATTCACCGGTGGAACCTGCAAATGGGGCTTGTCTCTTGCAGGAACTCTCTTTTCAGGAGTAATGCCCAGAATGTCATCTATCGGGATAAGGGGAGAGATAGGAACAAGGCTTCCTCTCGCATCACCGGATCTTGCTTTGAGATTTGGTATCGGATTTGAGGCTTGTTACCTGAATCAGAACACAAGAGCAGATACGATCTCTGCAACGGCGAATACTGCTACCATTGCAGGAACAGGCAGCATGAATCTGGAGTGGTTGTTCAGCAGCAGATTCGGTCTTCTAGCAGGTGCTGTGGGGCGACTGGGCTCATCAGCAGACAGCTGGACCGTAACAGACTGGCAGGGATACAACAGAGATGCTCTGTCCGGAGAACTCTACTATGCCGAGATCAAACCATCGGTGGTGAGCTTCTCTGCAGGGCTTACATACATGTTTTATTAAGAAATAGTTATTGAAATACTGTACAGCCCCCACTGGAAAGCGGGGGCTGACTTGTTGTTTAGAGTGACATAATATTAGTTATCAGCATGCTTCCATGGGCCACTGGTCATCCCCCGTTCCCAGATTATCTCCATGATAGACCAGGTTGAAACTGCAAACACAAGTCCTGCCATCATTCCCGAGAATTTGGTTCCTATCAGAGCCCCTGCAACTATTGCACCACCGGAGATTGCTGCCATGACCAGTAGAAGAAGTGTTGACGCAAAGGATTCTGCCCCCCATTTGTGGATGAAACGAACCCTGGTAAGGTGTGTTCCCCAGGCCAGTAGGGGGTAACCGATAAATCCAAGGATTGGAACTGGAATACCTTGTAGAAGAAAAACCATTGCAAGCCATGCTGCCGTGGTAAGCAGATAGATCCAGACGGCATTTCTGGCATGAGATGTGTACCATCCAAGTTGTTCCGCAATTTCTCCCAGAGCTGTCCAGATGAATACACCGCCAATTACCCCGAGGAAAAGCCTATGGGTAAGTTCTCCAAGAAAGAAAGCAACGGTGAGTGATCCTGCAGCCAGAGAAGCCAGTACGATAAATGATATCAGAACAAAGCTGTTGAATCGCTCTTTGCATCTGATGAAGAACCTTGCTCCAAGAAATTGGATCAAA
>JAGLQD010000256.1 GCA_023136985.1 Candidatus Sabulitectum sp.
ACCGGAACACATCACCTTCTATGGCAAAACTCAGATTACCCAAATGCATGTCTGTATTGTTTATCAGGCGACCAAAGCACCATAAAACTTCAGCGTCATAAACATTTTGCCAGCTAGTTAAGCCTCTTCTATGTAGTGCATCCAGGGTTTGCGGCCATCCGCTTCCAATTCCAGAGTATTCAGCATCAATAGACCTGAGTGAAACCATAGACATACGACCGTATTCCCCTGATCTGTCGAACCGCCTGGACTCCAGAAAAAGTCGTCCATCCATTTCAATCAATCTGGTTTCAGCAGCAGGAAAATTCCCAGCATGAATTGCTTCGATAGCATGATACTCAGTCAGCAGTACATCGCGCCATCGTATCGCAATTTCATTTTCTCCCTTAGGAGAGAACTTCACAATCACATGAGATGCACTATTGGCACTGAATGCTGTAAATTTAGGCTGCCCTCCACCGGCGTAAGATCCAGGGAGTACCCCATCCATTACGCTGTCAGCAAGTGCAGGGTAGCTTTCATCAGGGATGGCTACAGGCTTACGCCGAACACGCAACAATGCTTGCTCTCCAAATTTATAATTGCCAGATAAGTCGTCACCATTTGAAACCAGATAGCGACCAATATGCCTGGAGTTCCAACGTCTGGGATCAGCAGGAAAGTCATCAGACCGAGAAGCCATTTCCTCTGCTATTTGGCGGCCAAGAAACCCCTGTGGCCCCAAATCAAAAAGAAAATAGGGCAAATCATCATATAGCCCATTCCCCTTTTCTCCTAAAAGCAGGGAAGGCATGCCTGTAGCCGGCTCAATAAATAACCCTCCATCAATCAACGGACGAACATACGCCGCCAAAACAGTATTTCCGCGGGCATCAACCATGCTTAGCGGCAGCTTGTCATTTCCCCCAAAAGCGTTGCGTGTTGCGGCATATCTCAGAGATCGTCCACTCCGCAATTTGATCACATCATCGCCCATACCTCTTATTTGACGGGCTACTGCTGTCTGGCTTAAACCAGTTGCTGCCTGAATTTCTTTTGAGGATGCTGGCCCTCGCTCCAAAAAATCTCTGATCGCTAACGCCATACAAACTCCTTACTGACACATATCAACTCACTATACGACTAGCATTAACTCAATGTATATCATCTCATATTGTTCATTGTCAAGGTATTGCGAATAGGTATGGAAAGATAGTGACTAGTATTTCGACTAGGATTCTGCATAACATCAACAAGTTTCTCTCTAAGGAAAAAATAGGGGTAGTGTTGCTCGCCGGGCAATGCGCTATGAATAGAATGCAAGCACTCACTAGAAAAGCCTGACACTAAAATTTACTTCCTTCCGCAACACGGATCATCTTTGCAGCGAGGCTCTGCGTAGTCGTCTTTACTGACAACAGGAACAGTATTGGCTCATAAATGGCTCAAACAGCTCACTCACCAGGCATCAGGCGAAGAAATGATCAATGGAATAGGATAGCAACAATTGAAATCCCCATTAACCGTTACAACTCGTTTCTATATGTTATGGTTGATTGAATCACGTGTCACCGACACAGAGCAAAAGGAGTATCCAATGCTTCCAGATCAAGTCAGAGAGAGAATCCTTGCAGCAGTTTGCGGTGACAAGTGGCTCTTTGACAGACTTGTTCTAAAGGGTGGAAATGCCCTTGCATTGATCTACCGAATTGGCCAGCGCGCTTCGCTGGATCTCAACTTTTCTATTGAGGGCGACTTTGAAGATATAGAAAAGGCCGGGACTCTTTTAAAACAGGCCATGATAAATGAATTTGAACCCTCGGGCCTTCACGTCTTCGGGTTTCGCTTTGAGGTAAAACCTTCGGTGTCGGTCGATTACTGGTGGGGTGGCTATCGGTGCACCTTCAAATTAATCCCTACTGAGCTCGCAGAGAGGCTATCCTTCAATGACAATGACATGTCCAGACAGGCACTTGTAACTGATGCTGTTTCGCAGCGGCGGAAATTTACTCTTGAAATAAGCAAGTACGAATTCTTTATAGCAGAAACCCGACCCGTGGGAGATGGTCAAGACAGGATCAAAGTCTATTCACCTGCTCTTCTTGCCGCTGAGAAGCTCCGTGCGCTTCTCCAACAGCACCCTGATTACCCGGTGATTTCACCAGCAACCAAGCGGAGTCGTGGAAGGGATGTCTATGACATCTGGGTGATTTCGGACGCGCTCGCCCTGGATCTTGGCAGCCACTATGAGTATGTGCTTGCAGTCTTCAATGCAAAACGTGTTGATATGGATCTGCTGTCAAGATTCAATGAGGTCCGAAGTCTTCACGAGGCATCATGGAGCGACGTCGAAGCATCCGTTGGAGATGCGATCGAGCCTTTTGAATTTTACTTCAACTTTGTGAAAGATGTTGCTGACCGTCTACACGCCTTGTGGGTGATAGACTCTCCATAGTTCGTTGTAGATCGGATTAGCAATCGAATAATCCAGGTAGAAATCAAAATCCATACCTAATGACCTAAACGGCTGCAACTCGCTTTCGGGCACCCCTGCACGCCAGAGGTAGAATCCTACGGACTGATGATAAGGGTACTTGTAGTCCATCAAACCAAGAAATCGAAGGAGTTTGGCTATGTCAACTTCGTTCACTGCAGTTTGGTAGGCCTTGGACACCTGAAACACACCGCCCGAGTATCTTGGGCGCACAGCAATGTCGATTAGTGTTCTTTCAATATCCGTAACATCAAGATTAGTTTTCATGTCGCTTTCAACGCCAAGCCGCCCCGTGTTCTTACCTGACAGCAGGATCACTCTATCATTACCGACGCGGAATTCATACTTAGACTTTCGTTGAGGCTTTGAAAACGCTCGATCTATCGCAGTTTGCGAGAGGCCTCCGCTGGATGGCTGCTTCGGGGACTGCTCCTTGTTCACGTAGTAAGTACGGGGAAGCTGGTCTGTCAAGCCATGCAGATATACCGCAGATAAATGGCAAAGGTATGAACCGGAACGAATTGAAGTGGCGTAGTGGAGTATAGTGGGACTCAGTTCCGCTACAGAAAGTCTATCAATGTCTCGGTATCCCTCAGAACGCAAAGTGACCCTTTGTAGAATGCCTAGTTCAACAAGGGCCTCCTCTGTCTTTCGAAGACCAAATTTACCAGGATTGACTCCCCAGGTCTGAGCTAGCATCCTGATCGTCTGAAAAAGTTGCTGACTGGTATAAACAGGAACCCCTTCGATCAGCAGTCCTTTCCCAATCGCTATGGCATGAGTTTGTAGGCTTGTTTTCATACTTTCTCCTATACTGTAGGTATATATACCTACTGTATAGTACGGTCAAGACTTTCATTAACAGGCATGCTCTATCATAGGTATATATACCTATGTTAGAGCCATGGTATGAATGGTGCAAAAGGGTAGCAAAGAAGCGGTATATTCGCTTGCTGTTCCTGTAGCTCTCTCTCAGGGTTGATCCCTCTTGAATTCCGGTCGAGAAGGATCGCCCGGTAGATCAAGAGTTTTATGAACAGAGTAGTATTTACTCCGGAATCTTATCTGTGCTTTC
>JAGLQD010000257.1 GCA_023136985.1 Candidatus Sabulitectum sp.
CGAAGAAGATCGGCTTATTTCAACATTGCAAAGTTTTCTTGAGAATAAGAAAAGAACAAATCACAAGTCTCTTACTGACAATGTCTTAAAGAATTTTGATGATCCACTGAGTATATTCATAAAAACCATACGTGGATTATTGCAATAGTGCAAACCTAACCCGACGGGTATAACTTCTAATGTCAATACGGAACCGCAAAATCTTAAATACAATACTTCTTTCTACAACTCTCGTATTTATTGGAGTTTACATGTTCAAAAGCATTGACACTCTCAGGACTTATCATTACGAGATTGATTATTCCTATGTTTTAATGGCCTTTGTTTCCGTATTGATTGCACAATTCATTGCCTCATTTATCTGGTTTCGCCTTGCTAACTCATTTGGACTGAAAACCCCGTTCAGTGAAACAGTAAGAATCTGGTTACTGTCGAGATTTGGAAGGTATATACCAGGTAAGATTCCTTTTCTGCTAATGCGTATTAATCTTTATAAGAAAATACCTGCAAAGAATGTAACTCTTGCAACTATAACAGAGTACATTTCCACTGTTGCTGCAGCCTTTTTTATTGTTCTGCTATCCCTTGGGGACTTGCCAGAAGATTATGGAAATATTCCTTTCTACTGGATAATACTCATGATAACGGCATTTCTAATTTTACTTAAGCCCAGCATACTCGGTTACCTCTTTAACAAAATTCTAGTTTTCTTTCGAAAAGTACCTATCCAAGTACTTCCATCTTACAAAACTGTTATTGCGTGTGTCCTTGCATATACTGTACCAATTGCTCTTAATGGAGCCGGATTGTTTTTTGTTTTCAATGCAATGAAATCGGTTGATGCTTCCTACTATCCAATTATCACCGGTTTATTTTATGCTTCTTCTTTAATTGGACTGCTGGCCTTCTTTGCTCCGGGAGGTGTGGGTGTAAGGGAGGGACTGATGATGGTTGTCTTTTCACAATTTCTGGATGAACCTGTTGTTATTATCGGCGCAATTGGCATTCGTTTCATTACTATCTTTGCTGAATTCCTTTTGTTGGTTCTTTTCAGTTTGTTTGAGTACTTTCATCGAGATGTTTCCAGTCGCAATACTACAATAATTTGAAGAACGCACCAGTCCACCACTTGAAGAATTCTGATTCCTCGAGTTTACTCAGTATCGTCAAAGTTCACAATCAATTATCTGAGTATTATCCACCTAACACACTATATATTACGACTGGAGTGATTCAGTCGCAGACAATCCACTGCCTTCCGATTTCTTTCACCTCTCAGCTCTTGCTAAAGATTGCCTGCTGATGTAGAATCCTTGTTGAAGAGTTGCTAATGGTTTCAAGCATTCATTGATTTAAATGTACTGGAAAATGACATGTATTTTGGAGCAGGAACCGGCTGAAATCTTGGTTGAACTGTCATTTCTCATGAAAAACCATTGTTTTATTCCTCCTATAAACAACATGCTACTAATAAAGGGAGATGATTTGATAGTATTGCTCATATTTGTAGCGTTCAATCCTTTTGTTATGCTCCAGGACTCAGTAGATATCACTATTTGCAATGGAATTGAGTTACAATCTATACATTCTATAAACTATCTGGTCAATCAGAGTTGGGTAATGGAGAGTATTGACCTGGAGCAAAGTATTCCTCCCGGTGAGTCAGTTACCTTCAGGATGCCTGCTAGATTCCTTGACAGAATGATCTTTGAAACAGATTCCGGCAGCAATTTCAGAATGATCTCCTTTATGCCAGGGTTATCGAGCGATACTTTGCTGGTAACAAGAGCGCACAAGGAATTCGGTGGATTCTTTGATGTTATCATGGGCACAAGACCATATGCCATTAGAAATGCAACTACTGTACCGATAACCAACATTATTCTGAGGGGGGAGGGCTTTCCTGACACCGGTATAATGAATAGTAACCCTCTTCTCACTGATGAGATTCTATTCCTGTGGTCCGATCAAGACAGCATAACTATTACCGCACTTGATATTCATGGCAACCTATCTGATAGTATTCATATTGTCAGACAAGGCCCCGACAGCATATTCTCCATTCAAAGTGAATCTTTTCTTGGTGATATTCCCCAAATGGCTCGTGGGTCGATCAGGATAGTCAACGGTATCAACGGAACGGAAATAAAGGAAATAGAAATCTATACCGTACTTGGAGACCCAATATTCCTAGACCTTTCCGCATCACCTCTGGATCTCTGGCAAAGTGTTACTGTTCCAAACGCAGGTAATGTTGAATTCATTGTGTGTATTGATACTTGCGATAGAACCTATTCAGCATATCAATTTAGTAGTGAAGCAGAATCCTACATTGTTGATTGGTGGAGTCTTGATTTAAACTTTAATTTCCCGGAAGGGAGCCACTAATGGAACAATGGCTGAGCCCGCTGGTGTTCACACAAACACTCGTCAGGGTTGCGGTTGTCTGGATAGCTTTCTACGGTTCCGGAAGGCTTCTTAGGAAAATACTGCGGATCGACAGTATTTTCCCCCTTCTTCCAAATGAGCTGGTTGGTCTGCTTACTTTCGCAGCACTGACAATTCCGCTCTCATTGGCGGGAATTATGACCAGAAGCATCTGCCAGATCCTTCTGTTTCTTCCTGCTATTCCCGGATCTCTGTTCATCTACAGTTCTGTCAGAAAAAGGCTCTTGTCTGCAAAACTGTCTCTCATCAGCATTCTTTCTGTACTATTTCTGGTGTTTGTACTGTTTTTGAATTTCACTCATGCTTCCATGCCTAATCTCGCTTTCGATGACCCGCTTGTTACATACGCTGTTCAGCCAGACAGATGGCTCAATGCGGGAAAAATATTCTGGCTTGATGAAACAGTTTTCTCCGGTTTTCCTATGCTCTACGAGATGACAGCTGTATGGCCTGCCTCAATCTCGTCAAATCGTATGAACCAGCTGAGTGTACTTCAGGTTTTTCAGATGTCGATGCTTGTTCTGGCTGTATTCAGAGGGCTTTCAATAATGAAGGTAAAAAGGGAAATCCGGCTGCCCGTATCAACTGTTGTTCTTTTAACCACAGCTCTTTACCTGTGGTGCGCAATTGCAAAAACAGACACTCTAGCCATACTGCTCTGTACTCTGGCACTTGCTTCTGCAATAAGACAGAAAGATGAGTCATTCACAGGAAAACCATTTTCTTCCTGGTTCTTCATGGGGTTGGCTCTTGCAACAAAGCAATCTGCATTGGTCGTATTTATTCCGTTCTCCATCTATTCATTACTTCCTTTTATAAAGTATTCTTTTAAGCAGAAAGCAATTGCTTTGGCGGTACTCCTTCTGATCCCCGGTGTTTTTGGAGTAAGAACAATGCTTAAAACAGGAAGCCCAACCTACCCGTTTTATCCTGTTACATATACTTTGAATAGTGACTGGGAATTGAGTAGTACTGAAGAACGCCTGACTGTTCAATCAAGAGATTCCTCATTTTACAACCAGATGGACTTTCCTTTATACAAACATATTGGGATATACTTTGCTTTCATGGAAGGCAACATCCTGCTTCTTCTCCTCGGACTTGCTGTTTCTGCAGCAAAGAAAAACTGGAAGGGAATACTGATTTCTCTTCCACTGATTGCCTATTTTGCTGTTTCCTTAAAACTATTCTGGCCACCTTGGTGGGGAGCGAAATACACCATACTCATCTATCCCTTCATTGCAATCCTAGGCGCTAAATTACTACAGGACTTTCGTTACCATCGTATTGCCACCTACATCGTAATGATACTGGCATTTATTGTGCCCGGATTTTTTGCCGTTGCCGGTAATGCTATGCCTTTCAGTTACAGAATCACAGTCGCAGGTTCTGTATTGCATGGAGAATGGGATACCAACTCCAATTATCAGAGGCTTATAAATACACCTACAGCTGAAGGTGCGTCCAATATGTGGGCAAATGCTGCTCTTCCTCCGGGGACAGTCATCTTTTCATTAAACGAGGAGAAGCGTTACTTTTTTGATGGCACAATAATAGTCGGTGAAAGACATCCTCTTACTCAGAGCATTTACCAGCACAACACTCTGGAAGAAGAACTGGAAGCACTTGACCTTCTTGGAGTAGACTATGTCACCTTCTACCGTGAAGATCCGGCAATTCTTCAGCAGGAAAACAAACTGGCAATTCTGGATCACATCGGCATCGGAGATATTCTGGAACCGGTAATTATCATAAAGGGTGGATATCTGCTCTGCAGATACAATAGATAATTCTTTACACTATGCAAACTTACTACAGTGATTAGAGGTTCTTGAAGAACCATAGTCAGAAATATGACTTGCCAGGCTAATCTTATAATGCACAGGTCATTTCAGTATTCTGCCGTCTCAACACATACAAAAGCCGGTTCATAGCAAAGAAACAGCACGAGGAAGCCTCATTATTGAGTATCTTCCAGAGCTGTCCATAACGTCAGTGGCTACAGGGGAGAACCGCTGAATACTAACCTTTGATAACATTCCCAAGATAGCTGATGTCCCCAAGGGGTAGGAGTGCTTCTGCTGCAATCAGTTCAGAATATAAAGAAAAAAGGGGAAAACAATATGTTTCCCCCTTCATAATATCAGTTTAGATTGATGAATCTATCCAGGAAGCAACACCATTGGCGATATTACCGTGTGATGCAGGGGCTGCATTTGTGCAGGCAATTGTGAAGCTCTGTGCAGCAACACCACCAATAGCGCCGACAGTAACAGTAATGGCTGCTGGGGCACCAGAAGGACAAGTAACACCGGCCATACCGAGTGTGGCCAGGTCAGTGTAAATACTGCTCTGTGCAAAATAAATAACTTCCTGACTTGCAAGTGTACGCATATTGGCACGGCAGGCATTTCTCTTTGCGCTCTCTGAAACATCACTGAACTTAGGAATGGCGATTGCCGCCAGGATACCGATGATAACCACAACTATCATCAGCTCAATAAGGGTGAAACCTTTCTTCATCGTATTCTCCTTTCAAGAGAATGGGGTTTGTTATCCACGTTCTACTTAATAAGCATATTCTTTGCCAGTGAGACTAAGAGCAAATACAGTTGTCTTTGATGGCTAAATTGTCATTGCAAAATCTCTCTATACTTCCGCATTGCATATTGCAAGACAATACTATCTATCTTCTTCCTTATACTTCTGCAGGCGTCGATACAGAGTCGTTTCGTTTATACCAAGAATTCTTGCTGCTGCTCTTTTTTCCCCGCCTGCTTTCTTGTCCAGAATGTAATAAGTCCAGGCTTTCTCGATCTCGGAAAGCATGGGAACTTTCTGCTTGTCTTCTATTTCAGTACTTTCCTGACTGGTGGGAAGAACATCTTTCTCTTCTCGATTAAGCAGGCTGCATGGAAGTTCATCTGTCTCTATTGTGTTTGTGCTTGACATAACACAAACTCTCTCGATGATGTTCTGCAGTTCCCTTACATTGCCAGGCCAGCCGTATTTGGTAAACAGCTCCATGGATTCCATTGAAAGCTTTTTACCGGAGTAGTTTCCATTCTTCAGGAAGTACTTCACCAGCAGTGGTATATCTTCTTTACGATCGCGAAGTGGTGGAACATGAAGAGGAAGAACATTCAGTCTGTAGAACAGGTCATTGCGGAAAGAACCATCCTGCACCATTACTTCAAGATCACTGTTAGTGGCACAGATAAGCCTGCCATTGAACGGCTTGGTTTTTGTGTCTCCTACAGGGCGCACCTGTCTTTCCTGAATAGCACGCAAAAGTTTTACCTGTAGATCCCTGTTTAATTCACCTATCTCATCAAGAAATAGAGTGCCTCGGCCCGCAGCTGTCATCAACCCTTCCTTGTCTCTGTATGCCCCTGTAAAAGAACCCTTCCTGTGACCGAACAACTCACTTTCCAGAAGGTTCGGGGAAAGACTGCCGCAGTTGATCCCTATGAATGGATCATCTTTCCTGATGCTGTTGTTGTGAATGGCCTTGGCAATAAGTTCCTTGCCGGTACCGCTTTCTCCGGTGATCAGAACAGTACTGGGCTGGTCTGCCACCTTTCTGACCATTTCAAGCAACTTAAGTGTGGGCTGGGATCTGCCAATGATTCCCTGGAAGTTGTACTCTTTGCTCAGCTTCTCTTTAAGTGCCCGATTCTCTACTGTTATGCTTTTCTCGCGAACAGCCTTCTCAATCGCCGCAAGCATCTGGCTTGTTTTGAATGGCTTCAAAAGGTAGTCGGAAGCACCCTGCCTTACTGCTTTTACTGCGGTATCCACGCTGGAGAAAGCAGTCATAAAGATGCCAGCCATATCCGGATGGATATTTCTTACCCTTGCAAAAAGCTCTAATCCACTCATTGCAGGCATTTTTATATCTGATATCAGAACATGCACAGGGTTCTGCTCGCTCCACTTCAGTGCTGCTTCCGGATGAGAGAAACTTACCACATGATAGCCATCCTGCTCCAGCAGAACACTCAACCACTCAACCATAGAGACTTCGTCATCCACAAGAAGTATTGAAAGGTTCTTCTTATTCACCGGTATCATCTCCTGCCCTAGCAAATTCAATTCTAAAAACGGCTCCACCTCCAGTTGAATTCTCAACTTCAATGGTACCGTTGTGCTCGCTGATAATTCTTCTTACAATATACAATCCCAGTCCTGTTCCATGGTCTCTGGATGTCTTGAATGGCTCCCAGATCTGCTGAATGAAATCTTCAGGAATTCCAGGCCCGTTGTCTTTCACAGACACGCACACCCGGCCTTTGTCCGTAATGAAAGTTTCAATGAATATGACCGGTTCAGATACTTTACTCAATGCCTCTACCGAATTTCTCATCAGGTTAAGGAAGACCTGGCCCAGCCTCACCTTGTTTCCAAGGATCATTGGATTCGTCTCAGCAGGCAGAACCTCCATTGAAACTCCTCCGGCGAAACCGTGCATTACGCTTTCAACACTATCCATCACCGCTTCATTTAGACTGATCTTTTTAAACGGAAAATCAGAAGAACTTCGGGAAAGAGAAAGATAGCCTTCTATAAGCTCTGATACCCGTCTGGATTGTTTTTCAATCAAAGATGCCATTCTCTCTGATGTATCTTTATCCAGTCTGCCTGTAGCAAGCATTTCAGCAGCGCCACTCATTGAAGCAAGTGGATTTCGTATTTCATGAGCCATGGTGGCGCTCAATCGGCCAATAAGAGACAACTTGTCTCTTTCTTCAAGCGCTGCCTGGTAATTGCGAAGTTCAGTGGTGTCGGTTAAAACAACAATTGCGCCATCAGTATCACCGTAATGGCTGAACCTGCATTCTATAACTTTCTCCTGTACTACAATATCAATTCCAGGAGGGAAATCTCTGTTCTGTAGAAAACTTCTTACGATTCCTCCCAATTGTGAGTCAACCAAGGGCTTGTCTGTGCCGAGAAGGTCCACCGCGGCGGGATTTATGCTGATCATATCTCCAGTAGAACCCACAACAACAACTCCGTCATGAAGGTTGTCAAGAATGTGCCGGCTTCGGGCCCTGACTTCAGCAAGGTTGTTAAGTACCCTCTGAAGATGACCGCTCTCCATGTATAGAGATTGAGCCAGCATACCGGATGCAATTCCTGATGCAACCAGAAGAAGCCCGTTAATAAGAATTCTCAGAGCGATATAGGTGGTTGACAGTTTCAGCTGCCCTGTCTGAACCAGTGTCTCCAGCAGCGGGCTGAGAGTAGATTTCGAGCCGGGAACATTCAGGGCAATAATGGCAAAAGCTGTTGCCAGAAGTACATTGGAAGCTGCAGCAGTCAATCCTCCTGCAACCCCCAGATAAAAGCCATAGGCAAGCACATGTATAACAAGAAATGGGGTGAATGGACCATCTACCCCGCCACTTACATATATAATTGTACTGAGAAGAATAGTATCAACAAAAAGAAGGAACCAGTATGGTTTACGGCTCTGAGGAGCTTTCTTCATCACAACAGATGTTATCAGCGAAGAAGCAAGTGCCATTGCCGCCACAAGAACATACACAACGGTAAGATCAGCCTGATCCATTGCAAGAATGCCTGAGAGGGTAAGAATGCCCAGAACGGAAAGGCGCCCCACCTGAAGCCAGGTGCGGCGCCTTTCACTGATAACCATGAGTTGAGCCGTGTTCTCTAACCTCCGACCTGCTGAATCATGTCGAAGATAGGCAGGTACATGGCAATAACCAGGAATCCAACGAATCCACCCATGAAAACGATCATAAGTGGCTCGATGGTGGAAGCCATTCCATCAACGAGAACATTAACCTCTTCATCATAGAAGTCTGCGACCTTAACAAGCATCTCGTCCAGTCCACCTGTTTCTTCACCAACAGCGATCATCTGGGTCACCATGGTTGGAAACACACCTGAAGCCTCTAGAGGACCGGCAATATTCTCTCCACCTGAAATACTCACTCTGGCTTTCATGATAGCATCACTAATAACCCTGTTACCCGCGGTCTTGGCTGTGATGTTAAGCCCGTCAAGAATGGCTACACCTGAAGATGTCAGAGTACCGAGAGTTCGTGTGAACCTGGCAATTGACATCTTTCTGTTGATCGGACCGAAGACCGGTAATGACAGTTTTACAGTGTCAATAACTTTCTCGCCGCTGTTCGTCTTGTAGTAAGTGTTAAAGGCAAAAACGACACCACCCATGCCCAGAAGAATGAAAAAGATGTAGTTCTGAACGAAATCAGACATGTCCACTACTACCTGGGTCATTGCGGGAAGCTCACCACCCATGTCCTCAAACATTTGCTGGAAAATGGGAATAACGAAAAGAAGCATGGCCAGCGTTGCAACAATAACAACCACAAAAACAACCAGTGGATACATCATTGCGCTCTTTATCTTGCTCTGCAGAGAAGCAGCGTCTTCCAGATAATCTGCGAGTCTGGCAAGAATAGTATCAAGAATACCGCCCTGCTCTCCTGCTGCAACCATGTTCACAAAAAGTTCACTGAACACTTTCTTGTGTTTGCCCAGAGACTCTGCAAGGGTGCCACCCTTTTCCACATCACTTGTAACTTCAACAATAATATTCTTGAAGATCTTGTTCTCCTGCTGCCGCCCCAGGATCTGCAGACATCCCACCAGAGGAAGACCAGCATTGATCATAACGCTGAACTGCCTGGTAAAAGTGGATAACTCCTTAGGTTTAACTCCCGAACCGATAACTCCAAAGGTGGCCATGTCAAACCCACCCTTGATGTTAGTAATGGTGACCCCTCGGGTCTCCAGAAGATCCTTGACTTCCCCGCGGGATTTAGCCTGCATGGTTCCATTCAAGGTCCGTCCCTGCCGGTTAGTCCCCGTCCATTGAAATTCACCCATAAGGTCCTCCCTTTATAAAATTTCTCTTCCTGTTACAATCATCTGCTCGAGCTCGATGGGATTAACTGATCGCTCGATCGCAGCCTCTTTTGTGATTTCTCTGTTGTAGTATAGCTTGTAAAGAGACTGATTCATAGTCTGCATTCCATGCTTTTGCCCAGCCTGCATCATTCCATAGATCTGATGCAGCTTATCATCTCTAATACAGGCTTTAACAGCAGCAGTGCAGATCAGCACTTCAGCAGCCAGGGCCCGCCCCATGCCCCGCTGACGAGGTATTAGCTGCTGAGTTAGCACTCCCAGCAGAACGAACGAAAGCTGACTTCGAACTTGTGATTGAGCTGAAGCGGGGAAAGTATCGATGATCCTGTTAATTGATTCATAGGTGGAATTGGTATGCAGAGTAGCAAGGGTAAGGTGACCTGTTTCGGCAACGTTAAGCGCCACGCCCATTGTTTCCCTGTCACGCATCTCACCTATCAGAGCCACATCGGGATCCTGACGAAGAAGATATTTCAGAGCCATATCGAACGAAGCAGTATCACTGCCTATCTCCCGCTGATTCACAATACTCTTGTTGTGGTGATGCACATACTCTATCGGGTCTTCAACCGTCATTATGTGGCAGTGCCTTTTGCTGTTAACACGCTTTATAACAGAAGCTATGGTAGTGGACTTACCACACCCGGTAGGCCCTGTGACAAGAATCAGACCCTGCCTTTTGTCTGCCAGGTTGGAAATAATGTCTGGAAGCCCAAGCTCTTCAAAATCCATAATTTCATACGGAATAACTCTGATAGCGCAGGCAACACAACCCCGCTGAGTAAACACATTTGCCCTGAACCTTGAGAGTCCCTTTATACCAAAAGCAAAATCAAGTTCATTGTCCAGTTCAAAGCGCTTCTTCTGATCATCTTTTAGAAGACTGTAAACAAGAGATTGAGTCTCATTGGGGGTTAGAGGATCATACTCCATTCTTGTAAGATCACCGTCGATCCTGATGGTCGGCGGCGCACCCACGGTAAGATGAAGATCCGTGGCTCTCCTTTCCATCATCTCCTTCAGGAGTGTTTTGATGTTCATACGGTCCTCCTTTGTGGGGCTCTGCCCCTTAAAAACTACGACGAAATTGAATTGATCTGTCTCTCCAGCTTGCAATTCATAGCAGCAATCTTCACATCATCCTCATCATCTGCAGTAACTCTGGCAACTTCCTCAAGGGTAATCATGCCCGTTTTAAATTTTGCCACAGCGTCCATTCTGAGCGTACGCATCCCGCTCTTCACTGCCATCAATCTCAAATCGGTGGCTGAAACACGGTTTATCACTGCCTGTTTCAAGTCTTTATCCAGAGTAAGAACTTCATAAATGCCCTTTCGGCCCTTGCTTCCAGACCCGCCGCACCTTCTGCATCCCTTGCCCCGCATGGTCTTTATCCCGGACATCTCCGCCGGGTCTATACCAACCTCTTCAAGCTCTTTGTCTGACCACGTATGAGGTACTTTGCAACTCTTGCAAATGGTCTTGACAAGCCTCTGAGCCATAATTGTTCTTATGGCGCTGGAAACAAGAAACGGCTTGATACCAATATCAACAAGCCTGTTGATGGTACCGGGTGCATCATTTGTATGTATTGTGGAGAAAACCAGCTGCCCTGTCAAGGCCGCTTTTATTGCAATTGAAGCTGTTTCATAATCTCTGATCTCTCCCAGCATGATTATATTGGGATCCTGTCTTAATATTGCCTTCAAAGCAGAAGCAAAATCATACCCCATGGAGAAATCGATCTGAGTCTGGATCAACCCGTCAATATTGTACTCAACAGGGTCTTCGGCAGTATGAATATTAACAGCAGGGGTATTAAGCGAACTGAGTGCGGAATATAGTGTTGTAGTTTTTCCGCTTCCTGTTGGCCCTGTAACCAGTACAATACCAAAAGGAGAGTTCACCCCTGCAAGAAAGGTTTTCAGCGCATCAGCAGGAAAACCAAGATCTCTTAGATCCAACTGCAGGTTGCCTCTGTCAAGAATTCGAAGCACAATTTTCTCTCCATCAATTGCGGGAACAGAATTTACCCTGAAATCAATGATCCGATTATCAACTCTTGCTTTAATTCTACCATCCTGGGTGCGCCTGCGCTCTGCTATATTCATACCTGACATTATTTTAAGCCTGGAAAGAATCGGGTTCTGCATTTTCGGATTGATCTTGTAAACCTCGGTACAGATTCCGTCTTTTCTGAATCTTATCCTGAGGAACTTCTCGTAAGGTTCAATATGTATATCAGAAACTTCCGTCCGGACAGCTCGGGCTATCATTCCATCAACAAATTTGATCACCGGAGCATCCGACTCGCTTTCAAAGTCCTCCTCCAGATCAAAATCCTCTTCAGAGGTATCGCCTTCCAGGCTGGAGACCTCCTCAAGAAAGTCTTCATCTTCGTCGTAGTCATCAAGGGTCTCATCAACGCTTACAAGAGCATCAATCTGCCCGTAAACATCATCAAGAGCTCTTCTTACTGCTGAAGGAGCAGAAGCATAAATAATGACTTCCATACCAGTTGCAAATTTGATTTCATCTATTACATAGAGGTTTGCCGGGTCTGCCATGGCCGCAAACAGTGATTTATCCTCGACTTTTATCGGAACAACCAGATTCTCTCTGGCAAATGACTCGTTAAGCATCTTTGCATTTTGCGAATCAAGACCTGTTTCGTTCAGGTAGATAGGATCGATACCGTAGATCTCTGCAAGAAACTCTGTAATCAACTCTTCGGTTACCTGTCCCCCAAGAACAAGAGCTTCTGCAAGAGCGGTCTCGCCTGGACCCCACTCACCGGCAATTCTGTTGATATCATCCTGTTCAACAAGACCTGACTGCAGCAAAACCATTGCCAGCCGGTTATACATTCGAGACAGTCTCCCTGATCACTTCGTCAAAAGTTGTTAAACCACGCTCAAGCTTTCTAAGAGCAGCCTCTCTCAGGTTGATCATACCCTTCCGGAGTGCGGCTTTCTCCAGCTCAACACTGTTAGCGTCTCCTTCAATAAGCCCGCGCATCTCATCATCGATCTGCATAACTTCATAGATGCCGGTTCTACCCTTGTAACCAGTCTGGTTACACTTGGAACAGCCAGTGCCCTCGTAGAATGTAATTTCCTTGAACCGTTCAGGGTCAATACCCGCCTCTACAATGGCTTCATTGGGAACCATTACCGGGGTTTTGCAGTTGCTGCATACTTTCCTGATAAGCCTCTGGCTGCAGATGCATACAAGTGATGTGCTGAGCATATACGGCTCTGTTCCCATATCTACAAGTCTGTTAATAGTACTTGGAGCATCATTCGTGTGCGCAGTGGAAAGAACAAGGTGACCTGTTAGCGCGGCCCGAATGGCTATCTCACTGGTTTCCTGATCCCTGATCTCTCCAACCATGATGATGTCTGGATCCTGTCTGAGATATGCGCGAAGAGCCTTAGCGAATGTAAGACCCACATCAGGGTTCATCTGAACCTGATTAATGCCATTCAGATTGAACTCAACCGGATTCTCTGCAGTCATAATATTTACCCCCACATCATTCAACTCTGTAAGGGCGGAATAAAGGGTAGTCGTTTTACCACTGCCACTTGGACCTGTAACCAGAACAATACCGTATGGACGCTTGATGCCCCTTCTAAACTGATAGAGAGTCTCTTCTTCAAATCCAAGAACATCCAGATTCAACTGAACCATTGAACGGTCAAGAAGACGAACCTCAACCTTCTCTCCAAAAAGGGTAGGCAATGTAGAAAGTCGCATATCCACAAACCTGTCGCCCACACGAACTTTGGTTCTTCCATCCTGAGGTAGATTGTGCTCGGCGATATTCATGTCACCTAGAATCTTGAGTCGACTCACCATGGCCTGCCGGTACTTTCTGCTGGGTCTCATTATTTCATGCAGAACACCGTCAATTCTGTATCTGATCCTTATGAACTTCTCAAATGGTTCAAAATGTATGTCACTGGCACCTCGTTTCACAGCATCGGCAATAACACTGTTAACCAGCTTAACAACAGGGGAATCAGAGAGATCCATTGAAAGATCCTCATCTTCCTCTTCTTCCTCTT
>JAGLQD010000258.1 GCA_023136985.1 Candidatus Sabulitectum sp.
GCAGCCTTTCTGCTCAACGCCCATTATCAGTCACACTCCTAGGGACGAAGTACCAGGACCTAATCTTCTCTTCAGCAAATTTATCGCAAATTTTAACTGTCCACTTGATGGGGATGATGATGTATCGATGATCTATTACTTCCGCTATCTAATGTCTAGCATGTTCAATTATAACTGGGCGCCTTTAATATGCCTCACCAACTGTGGAGATGAAGTTGGCTGGGCAAATCTCGGAATTAGCAATATTGAAGAAAACTCCTGGTACACTAATAAGCACTACAATCAAATGCCTGTTGCACCAACAATCAATCGGATTCTTGCAGAATACCCCGATGGTTCATACAACATTGATGTAACTTGCTATACTCACACAAACGATCCCATCCCCAATCCCCCAGATCCGGATCCAGCATTCTCATTCGATGCCAGTATCCCTTGCGAACTTCACAACTTCGCTCCCGCTCTGCAGTCAGTTCTAATAACTGGTCTCGAAACTGATCAGACTTATTACGACGGAGTTTGGGTACCTAATGGTACATCTGCGGAGTTAGCTGTCTCTGGTGCTCCTGCCCCTGCTGGAGCACAGCTTCAGGTAATTCTGATCTTCACGGAAGAGATGAACACAAGCCAGGGCATTTCAGTTATTCTCGGTCCTCTTTCTGTAGGTAATGGTGAATGGAGCAGTTCAGTTGTGACAAATGACACCTGGACCGGAGAAGTTACGTTGCCAGCAGTTGAAGTTGATGGCTCCTATATTCTTTCTGTTAGTGCATCCGATACTGATGGGCTGGCTCTTATGGATCCTGAAGGAGCAGGAACAGTACCTGGTCCTTCTTTCGATACCCACCATAACCTCAGTCTCATTTTTGAAACTGAACTCGAATGGACTGTTTCAGTTAACGATCAGGTATTGGGATCACCCAAACTTGCAGACATCGACCTTGATGGTGACCTTGATGTTATCATTCAGAGTGCCGACGGGTATGTTGATGTGCTAGATGACGATGGCACTTCAATGTGGGGTGGAGGAGTTGATGGTCACTGGAGTTCAGGTGACCCGGATGTATGGACATCCCCTGCAATAATCAACCTCACCGGAGTTTCATCATCTGCACCGGAGATACTTGCAGTTCATCCTTCCGGTTGTAACGGATTTACAAACACAGGTATTGCTATCACTCCATGGACAGGAATTTTCATTGGAGAATATACGAGATTTTTCGCACTAAGCTCTCCTGTGACTGGAGATTTCAATGGAGATGACAACAACGAATTTGTTATGGGGCGCGAGACACTTCTTGATCCACTTATTCCTTTTCCAATGACTTTCTTTGGCAAGTATAATAATGGCAACAGTTTCTGGTCAACCCAGTGGGGTAATGACGCATCTGTCTCTGCGACCGCTACTCTCTGCGATGTGGATGGCATTGGCGGCCTTGAAGTTTTGGCTGTAACCAACTTGCACAAATACGAAGCAGATAATGATTGTACGCTATACTGCTTGAATGCCTCTGATGGAGAACTGCAATGGAGTACTGACTTGGATGGATCGCAAATCTTTGGTGCCCTGGCTACAGGCAATCTGGATGCTGACCCGGCAATGGAAATCGTTGTTGGTGCATCACAGGGCAGCAACTTCATCAATGTATTTGACGGGGTCGCTGGAGCCCCTGAGTACTCCAAACTTGTAAATGGGGGAGTACTGGCTGGCGCTTCCATAGCAGACATAGACGGTAACGGAAACAACGACATTGTTGTCTCCAGTTCTGGTGGGATGCTCTACTGCTGGGATGGATCTTCCGGTGATGATCTCAGCGGTTTCCCAGTTAATCTTGGCACCTGGACTGATGATGGCATCAGCATAGGTGACATTGATTCAGATGGAATGCTTGAACTGGTAATTGCTGGCAAAGACGGCAAACTGTATGTAATCAACCATGACGGTAGTCATGCAAGTGGCTTCCCTGTTACAGTATCCAGTGTCAATGGACTCTCGGGACAACCTGCTCTTGGTGATATTGACAATGACGGCAGACTGGAAATCATCTTCGGCGAGTTAGATAACAGCGTCCTTCACTGTTATGAGATGGGGGACAATTCTGCATTCACCTATCTGCCATGGCCGCAGTTCCAGCATGATGCTGCGAACACCGGGTACTTCCCCACAGACATCACTGCACCTGGTGCTCCTTCCAGTCTTTCTGAAACTCATACATGGGTTGGTGATATTGTAATTGCCTATCTTTCATGGACTCTTTCTCCGGATGATCCAGGGGATGTGATTGGATACAGAATTTATGGCCATACACCTCCTGATTCTCCACAAATGATGGCGTTTGTTCCTGCTTCAAGCACATCGGGTACAGTAAGGCTCAGAGTTGCTGGATTTTACAATGTAGCACGTTTTTACGTCACTGCTTATGACGGAGTGAATGAATCTTCAGCATCGAATGATGTCAGGATAAGAAAACCCGGTCTCAACAACCTCGCACAGGGCTGTCCAGTGCGTGAGATATTGCACTCAGCAGCAATTGGATCATCAGGAACTTCTGCTGCAATAGGCACTTCTTCTCAAAACGCTTCAATTGGAACAAGATCATCAAATTCTTCTGCGATTGCAGTAGTTGAGAGTAGAACGAACTGCGAAATACTTACCGATGGATATTATGATGCAATCTACACCCTATCCAGTTCATCAGATTGCATTGAAATTGATCTTGGAGCAGTATTCACTGTAAATGATATTGTTGTAATCAGATCTGATCAGTCACTTACCGAGTCTCACAGGTATGAACTGTCAGTAGACGGAAGAAGTTTCAGAAGCACTGACACAGGCAGAGCAAGATATGTCAGAGTTTACAACACATCTGGAGCAAGCGAGATTGAGGTAATCGGTACAACCGGTGAAGGGAACTCAGCTTTGATTGATATTCAGAGAGGTGTTTCCGGTGGCTACAGGATAGCCTCTGTTGAAGCCGGTTCACCGCTTACTGTTAGTGTGTTCGACCTTTCAGGCAGAAAAGTCTGGAGCAGCACATCCTCCACAGGTGAAATACTCTGGAACAGATGCAGTTCCTCCGGGAGTATTGTACCAGCCGGTGTCTACCTGATCATGGTTGAGTCCGATAACACTGCAACCTTTACTGCAAAGGTGGTTGTGAGGTAATATTTCATAGGAACACAGCAGCCCCTGCCGATGTGGGGGCTGTTTCTATTCACTGCGATTCTATCAGATTTCTCGGTATCAGTGTTCCAAATTTGGTTTAAAATGACTTCTGCTTTTGGGAAAAGCGAGAAAAGTCGAACACCTCTGAAGCCCCTCTATAAGGGCGTTTGGGAAGGTTTGTTTTGAAAGATAAATAAATGGCTGGCGAACAGGGAGTCGAACCCCGATTATCGGATCCAGAGACCGATGTCCTGCCATTGGACGATTCGCCAGCGAGCAGCAATTATCATAAATTGATTATGTTCTGTCAAGTATTTTGAAAAGGAGGGAATGCGTGTCTAAGAAGAATACCGCTGGAATTCTGCCAAATTTTATTATTGCGGCACTTGTGCTTTACCTGACATCTCTTCTGCTGGGAAGCAGGATGGTGTTTTCCGGGTTCTGGGGCATAGTTGTTACAGCCGGGGTAATAGGGCTTTTAAATTTCTTTATTGCACCTGTTATTGCGCTTCTTACCTGCCCTCTGCAGATACTGACTCTTGGGCTGGCCAGATTTCTTGTGAGCGGGCTGATGATTATTCTGGCGTCACACTTCCTTGATAGTTTTGCCGTTGCCAGCTACTGGTGGGCAGTACTAGCTGCTGTGGTTATTTCCATTCTGACCTCTGCTGTTGAAAATCTCTTCGGTGTCAGGAATCGTC
>JAGLQD010000259.1 GCA_023136985.1 Candidatus Sabulitectum sp.
TTGTAACACCCCAGCTGGTCTGATGAACGAATTTTCTCTTGTTATCAGTATCAAGGTAGAGAGTATCAAAAGCCTTTGCAAAATTTGTTCCCAGATAGTGACTTGTTCCGCCCTGCAAAGCCCATCCATTACCCATCATGGATTCTATGGTGTAGGTGTCTACAGCACCGGCGAATTTTTCCTTATCAGTCTTTTTACCGGGTACAACAGGAATAGCGGCCACATCATGCATAAAGTCAGTGTACACTTTCAGCATGCGCATGGTTTCTTCTCTGGCATCCTCTTCTGTGGTGTGAGCGGTATGCCCTTCCTGCCAGAGGAATTCTGTTGTTCTCAGGAAAGGTCTTGGGCGAAGCTCCCACCGGACAACATTGGCCCACTGATTAAGAAGCATTGGAAGGTCGCGATAGCTGTTGATCCATTTGCTGAACATGTGATTTATTATGGTCTCGGATGTGGGTCGAACAACCAGGGGCTCTTCGAGTTTTTTGCCTCCTGCATGTGTTACAATTGCCAGCTCAGGGCTGAATCCTTCAACATGCTCAGCCTCTTTTTTCAGAAAGCTCTCAGGAATAAGCAGAGGGAAGTATGCATTGCTGTGACCTGTATCTTTAAAGCGACGATCCAGATCGTTCTTCATTATTTCCCATATAGAGTATCCGTATGGGCGAATAACCATGCAGCCACGGACTGGAGCTGAATCGGACAGCTCAGCTTCTCTAATGACATCCAGATACCATCTGGAGAAGTCCTTCTCTGGACTTGTTATATTTTTAGCCATAGCAAACCTTTCATTATCACAAATAAAATCAAATAAAGACCTGAGTTATTGGAGCCTGCTGCAGCATGGGGTTTGACGCGAGGCTCAGCAAGCGGTAATATAATCAGTGTTGGGGGACCAGAGATCTGAGAGTGGTAATATACCCATGAAGGCAGCACCTGTCTGTTTCGGAGGCGCCCTCTTTCGAGTGGGAAGACTCACAGACCCGGGCAGCTGCGTTAAGTCCTTTAACCCTGTTGTAAGAGCATTCCTCAGGGTTTGGTCCCCTTCATTCCAATCAATACACTTGCAGTCAGATTCAGTTATCTTTCCACTGTACTTATAAGATTAAGGTGGATTGAAATGGCAGGCAGAAGAATCACTGTAAAGACCATAGCTGCAATGAGAAAGCGTGGTGAGAAGATCGTAGCTCTCACTGCTTATGATTTTCATACCGCCCGTATGGAGGAGATGGCTGGAGTTCACATTATTCTTGTAGGAGACTCTTTTCAGATGGCAGTTTTAGGAGAGGATACCACTCTGGGGGCCAGCATGGATGTTTTAACAGCTCACTGCAGAGCAGTAAAAAAAGGAGCACCTGACGCACTGGTTGTGGGAGATATGCCCTTCGGCAGTTACCAGCCTTCAGATGAGATCGCCGTTAAGAATGCTGTGCGTTTCATTGCTGAAGCAGGAGCGGATGCAGTGAAGCTTGAAGGGGGCAATGCAGCAGCAGTTAGCCGGGTAAAGGCAATAGTTGATGCAGGGATCCCGGTGATGGGCCATCTGGGGCTGTTGCCTCAATCCATTAGAAGTGAGGGTAGCTACCGTGTTGTAAGAGCCGATTCTGAACAGATGCTTCTGGAGCAGATCAAAGCTCTGGAGAGTGCCGGTGCATTCTCAGTTGTTCTTGAAATGATAGAGGAAGAGGTGGCAACAAGAATAACGGAAGCTTCGGGTATAGCTACAATTGGAATTGGAGCAGGCAGGTATACCCATGGGCAGATACTGGTAGTGAATGATATGCTTGGTATGAACAACGATTTTAATCCAAAGTTTTTAAAGAAGTACGCTGACCTTCACAGTATGATGAAGGAAGCGCTTGACAGTTATGTAAGTGATGTAACCGGGGGAGCATTCCCCGGAGAAGAAAATGTATTCAAGGGAAGGGGAAAAAACCGGTGAAAATCCTTGTGATCGGCAGCGGGGGTCGTGAACATGCCCTTGCATGGGCATTGTACAACGGTGGAGCAAACACTGTTATTGTTAATCCGGGAAATCCGGGAACTGCTTTATTCGCTGAAAATATCACTGGTGACCCGGTGGATATTGCTGCAGCAGAATCTGTTGATCTGGTTGTGGTCGGTCCGGAAACTCCACTTGTTGAAGGCATTGCCGGACTGCTTGCACAGAAGGGAATTCCGTGCTTTGGACCATCTGCTGATTGTGCCCGTCTGGAGGGCAGCAAGTGGTTTGCGAAAGAGGTCATGGCAGCGGCAAAGGTTCCTACCGCCATGGGAAGAGTGTTTACAAATCATGTTTCTGCAGTTGACTATCTTGGCGAGTACCCGGATAAATATGTTATCAAAGCTGACGGGCTTGCTGCAGGTAAGGGAGTTTACCTCCCGGGCACAAAAAGAGAATCCGATGCCATCATCGAGGATCTGTTTAATGGAAGCCTTGGCAAAGCAGGTGCATCGGTTGTGATAGAGCAAAGGCTTTCCGGTCGGGAGGTCAGTGTTCTGGCTGTCTGTAATGGAACTGATGCAGTGATCCTTCCATCCAGTCGAGATCATAAACGGATTTATGACGGGGATATGGGTCCCAATACCGGTGGCATGGGAGCCATCTGTCCTCCACCGGATGTTCCGTACGATTTCGGGGAAGATGTGAGGGAGAGGGTTATTCTGCCTGTTTTAAAGGTTCTGAAAGAACAGGGAATGGATTTCAGAGGCGTTCTTTATGCCGGTATAATGATCACTGACCACGGGTACTTTGTTCTTGAGTTCAATGTTCGGTTTGGAGACCCGGAAACTCAGGCGGTTCTGCCCATGATAGAGAGTGATCTTGCGGCGCTGTTCCTGGCCGCTGCCAGGGGAGAAGAACTGCCTCCAGTAAAGATAAAAGACGGGGCTTCCGCATGTATCATACTGGCGTCAGGCGGGTATCCCGGCAGTTATTCCAAAGGATATGACATTACCGGGGTTGAAAAGGTGGATTCTCTGGTCTTCCATGCGGGAACAGCACAGGTGGACGGCAGGCTGGTCACTGCAGGTGGAAGAGTTCTTGGAGTTACAGCTCTGGGCGAGGATATTGATGAGGCACTGGAAAAGGCCTACGAAGACGCAGATAAAATTGAATTTGAAGGCAGATATATGAGACGAGACATTGGAAGGACAGTATGAAACCACTGGTAGGAATACTGATGGGCAGCGAGAGTGACCGGGACACAATGAACAAGACTGAGGAGATCCTTCAGAGTCTTGACATAGCATATGAAGTAAATGTTATGAGTGCCCACCGCAACCCTGCAAAAGTCAAGGAATACACCCAGACAGCAGCAGACAGAGGGCTAAAGGTTATTATTGCAGGAGCAGGTCTTGCAGCTCACCTTGCAGGAGCAGTTGCAGCGAATACCATGCTTCCTGTAATTGGCGTGCCCATAGAAGGTGGACCTCTCAGAGGGTTTGATGCTCTTCTCTCCACTGTTATGATGCCAAAGGGTGTTCCGGTGGCAACCGTGGCAATTGGCAGTCACGGTGCAAGGAATGCAGCATATCTTGCAGCCCAGATAATCGCACTCAATGATGAAAAGATACTCAATGCTCTCAAGTCAGCTCGTGGCTGGTAGGGTTCTCCATGTAAACACCGAATTGCCGGAGGAGGAGGCCGTAACTGCGGTCTCCTCTGTTATTGAAACCGGTGGAACTGTGATTTACCCTTCGGACACCGTATATGGAATTATTGCGGATTATCGCAACAGGGCTGCCTGTGAAACAGTTGCGGAGATCAAAGGCTACAAAGCCATAAGACCTTTCATCATCCTCATTCCAGACATAGCATCAGCATTAACGCTGACAACCGGTGCACACCGGGGAAAATACATGCAACTGCACTGGCCAGGGCCGGTGACACTGGTGTTCAAGGCAAGCAGTGCGGTACCCGAGTGGTTAGTAAGTTCCAGCGGTACCGTTGCTCTCAGACAACCGGCCCACCGGTTAACAGCAGCAATTATGAAGGCAACCGGAAGATTTCTGATCACAACAAGTGCCAACAGGAGAGGCGAACCATTTCCCCTGGATATACTTGCCATTAACAGCCACATGGTCAACTCGGTGGACCTTACACTGAATGCCGGTCAACTTATGCTTCGGAGGCCCTCAAGGATACTGGACTGTACAGGTTCAATGCCGGTAGAAGTAAGAAACTGAAACAACAATGTACCTTCTAATATCCACATGGATATCGACTTGATGTGAAGAGATAATTCTTGAACCATCAAACTCCCAATACAGGTTTCTCTAAAGGCCACTGCAATAACAATCATGAAAGACCAGAAGTGCAAGTTGTTGTTTATCAGCTAGTTTCAATTACCTGATTAACACTATTTTAAGTTGTTCCCTATATTCTGCGTTCTTTGATATTTTGGGGGGTGTATGTTGTCCAACGGAAAAGGTAGAGGGCCGAAGCTTAACAGATCAAGTCTGAGGAATCTCTACGGGCGAATATTCAAGCACAAGAAAGCTCTGCTCGGGGGCATTATCGCTCTTATAGGCGTTGATGGTCTGCAATTGCTTGTTCCCCAGATATTCAGAAAGCTTATTGATAATCTGGCTCAGGGCACTGCTGATTCTGCTCTTGTGTGGCGGATGGGTTTTTCCATTGTGGCCATTGCGCTTGGAATGGCTTTCTTCAGGTTCTTCTGGAGAATATTCATAGTGGGAGCCAGTCGAAGGCTTGAGCGGGACCTTCGAGCCGATTTCTACAGCCATCTTCAGAAGCTTCCAGCACAGTACTACGACAAGACCAAGGTGGGGGACATAATGGCCCACGCCACAAACGATATCAACGCAGTTCGCATGGCTGCAGGTATGGCGACAATTGCCTCTTTCGATGCAGTTTTCATGAGTGTGGCCAGCATCATAATGCTGCTTCTTATCGACTGGAGACTTACTCTTATTACCATGATCCCACTGCCTTTCATAACGCTTCTTGTGCTGAAGTTCGGCGGGATGCTCCATGACAGGTTTACAGCGGTTCAGAAGGCATTCAGCGGACTGACAGACAAGACGCAGGAATCACTTTCCGGCATTCGCGTCATCAAGGCTTACGGCGATGAAGAATCCGAGAGGAAACTGCTGGCTGAAAAAGCTGGTGAATGCGTTCATGAGAATATCAGGCTGACCCGTATATGGGGCTTCATGCAGCCGTTTGTTATGGGGCTTGCCATGATGAGCAGCTCGATCCTGCTCATGGTTGGTGGGCGGGCTGTTATAGGCGGATCCATCTCTCTCGGTCAGTATGTGGCGTTTGCCAGCTATCTTGCCATGCTTACCTGGCCCATGATGGCCATTGGCTGGGTGGTTAACCTGCTTCAGCGTGGTGCAGCCAGCATGGGCAGGCTTGAAAAGATCATGAATACAATTCCTGCAATAGTTGACGGTCCTGTTAAAGGAGAGCCTGAACCATCCATTGAGGTACGGGGACTGTCCTACACATACCCTGATACCGATGTTGAAGTTCTGAAGGATATCTCATTCAGTATTCCAGCCTCATCAACACTTGGTATTGTAGGCAGAACCGGAAGCGGGAAAACCACACTTGTTGAACTTCTCATGCGTCTTTACGACCCACCTTCAGGCACAGTGTTCATTGATGGTGTTGATGTGCGGGAGAGGGTGATAGGCCAGGTACGGGGGTTGTTCGGGTATGTGCCGCAGGAGACATTCCTTTTTGCCCTTTCAATAGCCGATAACATCGCTTTCGGAAACCGGGATATTCCTGTAGAGACAGTTAAGCATCTTGCTGAACTGGCAGAGATAGGGAGAGAGATCGAGGGCTTTAAAGAAGGCTATGATACAATGGTTGGTGAAAGGGGCATTACCCTTTCAGGCGGTCAGAAGCAGAGAATTGCCATAGCAAGGGCACTGGCTGTTTCGCCTTCAATTCTTGTTCTGGATGATTCACTCAGTGCTATTGATACAGAGACTGAGTCTGCTATCCTGGCCAAACTCAAAAAGGAAATATCAGGTCTGACAAACATCCTTATCGCACACAGAATCAGCACTGTTCAACACGCTGATCTTATTCTGGTGCTGGATGACGGGAAGCTTGTGGAAAAGGGAACCCATGAGGATCTGCTGGAAAAGGACGGCTACTACACAGAGCTTTACCGGATGCAGCAGCTTGAGGAAGAAGTGGAAAAAAGATGCGAAGGGGGTGACTGCTGATGCCTCCACATGGACAGAGTTCATTCGCCGATGATTCAATAGAGGGAAAAGGATATGACTCAAAGCTGATCAAGCGGTTGCTTCACTATGTTGGCCCTCACAGAAAGCTCATCTTCCTGGCTATGTTCTTCATGCTTATCTCGTCAAGCGTGGAATTACTGCTGCCATATGTGACCAAAACAGGTATTGATAAGTACCTTGCAAGGTTGTATCAGGTCTATACAGATACTCCTTCCGCCTGTGACAGCCTTATGGCTCTTTCGCCTGCTGACGGTGATTTTATCTTCCTTGCGTCTGACTCTCTTCTGATAAGAAAAGCCTCTATGGATGGCATGGACCCTGCAACAACTCATGTTCTGGTAACAGGCGGTCACCTGTTGCCTGAGACATTCTATCTTTTTCCTGCTGAACAATATGAAGGGGAAACTGGCCGTGTTCAGGATGATTACTGGCTGGTTCCAGAGCGTGATCTGGGAAAGATCCCTCCTGACAAATTGGTGACTATCCGAGAGAAGGATATAGCTGGAATTACCAGGCTTGCTCTGATATTCATGGGTCTACTTGTTGTGAGCATATTTGCAGGTTACGGCCATGTGATGTCTCTGGTGGTAGCGGGCCAGCGATCCATGTTCGATGTTCGGACAGAACTGTTCAATCACATACAGACTCTCAGTTTGAATTTTTTCAGTAAGAACCCTGTGGGCAGACTTGTAACCAGGGTTTCAAACGATGTTGAAGCTTTGAACGAGATGTTCAGTGCTGTTCTTGTTAATCTTGTTAAAGATTTCCTTCTGATAATTGGTACGATCACCATTCTTCTTGTGATGGACTGGAAGCTTGCCCTGATCTCTCTTACCGTTCTGCCCATCTTCACAATTGCATCCATGCTTTTCAGAAGGAAGACCAGAACCATATACCGCAAGGTTAGAAAGCATCTGGCAGAGCTCAATTCCAGCATTGCTGAAGATGTTTCAGGGGTGAAGGTAATTCAGATATTCAGGCAGGAGAAAACCAGAAAAGACAAATACCTTGAGATCAACGATAACTACTACAAGATCAGCATGAAGCAGCTTTATGTGTTTGGTGTATTCCGTCCGCTGATCGAAGTTATCGCACAGGTTGGAACTGCAATTGTTCTCGTCTACGGTGGTCTCAGTGCCATTTCAGGAGCTCTTACCATTGGAGCCCTTGTGGCATTCATCAGTTATGTCCGTCAGATGTTCAGACCCATCTCTGACATGAGCGAGAAGTACAACATCATGCAGAGCGCCATGGCCTCCAGTGAGAGAATTTTCAAGATTCTGGATACACAACCGGAAGTTGAAGAGGCAGAGGATGCTCTTGCCCCCGGGAAGCTCAGGGGAGAGGTTGAATTCGAAGATGTTGATTTCCAGTATGTGGAAGATACACCTGTTCTTAAAGACATAAGTTTTACTATCGAACCTGGAAAGAGTATTGCTCTTGTTGGGCCCACCGGAGCAGGCAAAAGTTCCATCATCAGTCTTCTAACAAGATTCTGGGATGTTGACACTGGAAGAATTCTGCTTGACGGTACAGACATCAGAGAACATGCAGTGGAAACTCTTAGAAAGAACACTGCAATCGTTCTTCAGGATGCCTTCATCTTCAGCAGATCTGTGGCTGACAACATCAGACTGAGCAGCGGTCTCTCCATGGAAGAAGTGCGAAAAGCTGCGGACATGGTTCAGGCAACCGGGTTTATTGACCGTCTGCCACAGGGTTTTGATACAGTTATGGCCGAACGGGGTGCGACTCTTTCAACAGGTCAGAAACAACTGATCTGCTTTGCCAGAGCGCTTGCCCATGATCCGCGGATACTGATACTGGATGAGGCTACCAGCAATGTAGACCCAACCACGGAGCAATTGATCCAGCGGGCCATTGATACCCTGATGAAGGGCAGAACGAGTATCATCGTTGCACACAGATTATCGACCATTCAGAAGTGCGATGAGATCATGGTTATAGACGCAGGGCGGATCATGGAGCGGGGAACCCACCAGGAGCTTCTTGCCAGACGGGGCATTTACTACAATCTCTACCTGCTTCAGTGGGGCAACGGGAAATCAAGTGACCGATAAAGTCCAGCGAGTATTCTCGCTGCCGGCTTTTGTTGTTTTAACCACTGTGCTGATACTCAATTCTTTGATCTACATGCCTTTCCTCTCTGATGATGCTCTTATTTCAATGCGCTATTCAGCCAGACTTGCAGAGGGTCACGGGCTTACATGGACAGATGGCAGTGCAGTTGAAGGGTACTCCAATCTTCTTTGGGTTCTGCTTACAACCGGCGGTCTTTCCATAGGACTTGATGGAGTAGCTGCAGTTCGACTTCTTGGGGTTCTTTCACTGATATGTTTTGTCTTTTGTGTTCTTTTTACATACAGAAAAAGCATTAACAGGGAATACATGATAGTTCTGCTCTTTGCCGTTCTATCCGCACCTCTGGGCGTATGGGCCATAGGAGGGCTTGAACAACCGCTTGTGGCTGCTCTTCTGGCACTTTCCATTCCACTGATCTGGCGGATAATTAATAAGAAGGAAGCGGGTTCTGCCCGGTATTTTACCGCTTCAATTCCACTGGCACTGTTGTGCATTACCAGACCGGACGGTGTTATCTTCACATTTGCTGCTATTCTGGTTCTTCTGTTTTCCGGAAATGGAAGGCGTTCTTTTCTTCTTGCAGTTTTTCCTCTTCTGATCATGCTGGCTCAGCTTGGTTTCCGGCTTGGTTACTACGGTGATTATGTGCCGAACACCGCAAGGATCAAGATGCGCCCTTCTGTTCACTACTCAATAGGCGGGGTCAAATACCTTATTCGCGGTATTTTTGTGCTTTTCCCACTTAGTTTGTTTTCTGCTTTCGCAACCTTCAAAGCTGTCCGTAAAAGACACTTCCGAACTCTGCTGCCTGCAGCCATGGCTCTTTCATGGATGATGTACCTGGTGCTGATAGGTGGAGATATTTTTCCGGCATACAGGCATTTTGTTCCGCTGGTCGTTCTTTTTACATGGATCTGTATCGAAGAGCTGCCTGAGATCAGAAGAACCTTCAGAATCGTAGTTCTGTTAGCAGTAATTCTGATTCTGTTTGTTGTTCTGCAGTATGCTGATTCCCGTAACAGGGATGCCCGTGAGGAACTTTGGGAATGGGACGGTGAGGTAACTGCACTTGTTTTGAAAGAAGCTTTTGCTGAACAGCAGCCTCTTCTTGCGGTAACAGCTGCAGGAAGTCTGCCGTACTGGTCGGAGCTGCCTTCTCTGGACATGCTGGGTCTGAATGATCGTTACCTGGCTTTGAATCAGGGAAACAGTGCGGAGCACGGGTTGCTGGGACACAATGTATGCAATCCCGGTCATATACTGGAAAGGCAGCCGGATATAATCAGCTTCAATGTGGCAGGAGTGCCGTCAGGCCTGGCGGTTGCTGAAAGTCTTTTTATCTCAAGTGAATTTCAGAGGCTTTACAGTCGGGTCATAGTCAGGGGAACAGAGCCATATACCAGCCATGGAGTACTGTGGTTCAACAGAGAAAGCCCTCTTACAGGCATAAAGACCAGTGCTGATTCCCTGGTTATTCCCGCTTACTTTTTCAATCGGTACAAACACACTGTGATGTTTAATCAGAACGGAGTTCCCGGTATTGCAGTTACGCGCCATGCCCCTGCGGGAATTGTTCTTGCTTATGTGCCTTTGGGAAGCGAATGGATTCCAGTGGAGTATTCAAGCAGTTTGTCTGTTCAGCTTCAGTATTCCGGAGATTCATTGATCGTGGAGCTGACAACAGATCAGACAGAACCTGTTTTCGTCAGAGAAGTAGTGCTGATTCAGGATCAGTAGCTGCCAATTCTTTTTATAGCAGCCCAGGTATTCTGTGTCAGTGCCCATGGTTCCGGTGTTTCCACTGAAACATTGTCAAAGAAGCAGCTCAGAAACACATCAGTCTGATCTTTGAATACACCCACTGCGAAGAGGGCTGCTGCCCCTTCTCTGGAAAGAGTATCATCCACAGAAACAAACCAGCCTTCAGGCTCTGTTTCTTCTGGAAGCCAGGCCCTGCCGGCAAAAGTGTCACCACTGCACTGCATTTTTACAATGTATGTTGTGCCGGTCTGAACCGGGAACGGATAGGATTGAAGAAGTTCTATGGTTGACCAGTGCCACCGGTACAGGTTGAGAGCCTGATGCGGCTCACTCAGAACAACCATGATGTTGTACAGGCCATCTTCTGAATACCTGACCATCATTCCACCAAAGATGCCCACATCGATCTCAATATCGCTACACATGGAGTAATCAGGTGTGCTCATTAGTTCTCCTGTATCTCCCCGATACGATGTGGCGTCATTTACCGCTCCGCCTCCGCTGAAATGGTATCTTCCCTCTTCTACCTGAAAGGTTGACGGACCCACGGTAAACCACTCCTGGGCACTTCCGTCATTGAAGTCGTCCTGGAAAAGAACAGAGGAAACCAGAATCAGTATTGTCATTGCGGCTGTTATCATTTTATCTCCCTTGGTTATGACGAATATAGTCAGGTATCCATTGCAGAAGAATTGAGCTTTTTCCGCAGCTTGACAGATTCTTCATTCCCCGGTTGATGGAACACTTTTGTTTCCGGTGGCGTATGATAGGCAAGCAACCTTGGGAAACTTCTGTGCATCCCCAGCGGAAGCACGGCAAGAAAGGAGACAGATATGAAAATAATTGCTTTTGCAGCAGGACTGCTTGTAATTGCCGCATGCACGGTAAATGTTTATGACTATTCCACACACGCAGGCAGTGGAGGCGGGTTGAAACCACCTGATACGGTTTACGTCCAGAACCCTTCCAGTGGGTTTGCAGTGGTACCGCCAGAGGTTCCTGATACTGTTATTTCAAAGTATCCTCTTCTGGGAGGCGGGCATGTTCTTATAAAGGAGTGCGGAGACTGGTCCAGTTATACTCTTTTCGGGTGCAGAACAGAGACAGACGGAGTTGCTTTTGATCTTAGACCCGTAATGATCTCCACTACAGCGTCAGATGGTTCTGTAACAAAGGAGTTCCATTTGGAATTCACATGCAGGATCCAGGCGTACATGATCGATTCAGATATGGAGAATTCTCTGCTGGATGATGGATCAGCTCCATCAGTTTCAGGCGGAATGGCACTTCCAGTTGTTACTGGAACCGAGCTGGTTACCCTTGTCGCCAACAGAACTTCCTTTCCCTTCCTGGCCGAAGAAGCGGTGGACTATGAAGGCGACTGGATGGCAGATGGAACTCTTCTGTATGAAGCTGTGTTCAACAGTTCAGAGTGGATGGTAAGAGATATTTGTGCCTCTGAACAGTTGATAGTTTCTTCGGAATCTCCGGATTTCCGGATGATCTTCGGAGACACGGAGAGAAGACTTCTTCAGCAGTTCTTTGATATATTTGTGGTACATAACGGTGAGCCTCCCGTGCTGCCTGTTGGCGGTGGCAGAAGCCTGGAAAGAGGCACTGGAAGGTCATCGAATAGATAGAAAACAGGGATGGAGCTGGAGCTGAATGCATTCTAGATATACAGTTTACGCAGTTTATGCGGTTGCGATTATTTTTGGTTTTCTGCTGGTTTTGTCATGCGGGGACTCTCCGCTTGATTCGCCGGGAAGCCCGTCGCCCAGTTTTCTTGCAATTCAGCTTCAGTCCGATTCCCTTGTTTATACAAGCTGGACACAGTGCTCAGACGGAGACTTTGACGCATACATACTGTGGAGAAGCCAGTCTGCTGGAATTGAGGCTGATCCTTCTCAGGCTGAAGCACT
>JAGLQD010000026.1 GCA_023136985.1 Candidatus Sabulitectum sp.
TCAGGCGAAACAAAAAGCTTTCAGGATGTCGACATGCTGATTTGTCAGCAGGTTATGCTTTTCTTTAGACAGGTCAGTAGTATCGACTCCGAAAATATGATCCAACATTGGAAAGGTACTCAGCGAAAGAAAGTTTGTAAGGGAATTCCCTCTGTTTGATACAGTATCCCTTCCATAGCTTATCCAGAAAACTGTAAAGACCGTCAAATGGAAGCTTTATCAGAAATGGGATCATTCTTCTGATCAGACTGAATTCAATACCAAGGGCAAACAACTGCCTTAGCCTTTTCCTTTTCTGGATATCATCTATCTTGACCACAATGTCATCAAAAAATGAATCAGGAATTATCTCGTCTCCGTCAATCAGGTTGTTCTCCAGGCAAAATCTAGAGATCTCAGTTTTGGGGTATGGCTGTAACAGCGTTGCAAAAGCGAAGGCGGGTTTTGCTCTGCAGTTAAGATCCAGTGTAGCCAGATCATCCTCAAGAGTGGAAGTGGGGATACCAAGAATATTCTGAGTTATGAGTTTGATACCCGTTTTGCTCAAGGCCTCGAATGCATTTTTGAGAACTTCACAATTCATATCCCTGCCAAGCACTTCGTTTCTTAATCTGGGAATTGCGGTCTCTATTGCCATTTTTGCGCTGATACATCCGGCTTTGTCCAGAAGATCTACTACTTCCTGTGTTACCAGATTTGCTCTGAGATGACAATGGAAAGGCAATCCTATTTTCTGTGGATATTTATCGCAGAATTCACGTATCCAGCCATGATCCAAAATGAAGATATCATCCTGAAAAACAATCATCTGAAGCTTGGGATTCATCTGCTTCATTTCCAGTAGCTCTTGAATCACATTATCTACCGATCTTCTCCTGCAGTACCTACCCAGCCCGGAATACAGTTCGTTGTACGAACGGTTGAAGCAGTAAGTGCAATTGTAAGGACAGCCCCTTGATGTGATACAGAAAACCGCATGCTGATTCGCACCGGTGAGCATATTCCTTTCCGGGAATGGAATTGTATCCAGATCATTCACCAGAGGAAGCATGGGATTCTCAGTAATTTCTCCGTTATTTCTGTATATCAGATTCCCAACGCTCTCAAAAGGGATTCTGCCCTCAAGAGCATCAATAAACATCGGGAAAGCATGATCTGCTTCACCTCGCATTGCATAATCAAGCCACTCATTTTCTTCCATGACTTCAGGAAAAAATGTAGGGTGAGCCCCCCCCATAATCACAGGAATATTCAGTTTCTCCCGGATAGGTTTCATCAGTTTCAAGTAATGTCTGTGAAATCCGGTAGTAGAACCAAATCCAATAACATCTGGCTGGTATTCACTGATTTCCTGTTCAATGCCCCTCCCTGTAAGCGAGAGAGCCTTCACAAGATGTCCCTTTTCTCTGGCCTGGGCAGCCAGATAACTGACACCAAGTGGAACTGTGATACAGTCATGTACAAGAAAAAGAATCTTCATAGCGAAAGATCCCTCCTTCCTTCCTTCCTTGTCAAGCACAAATGATACACAAGAGATATCGCCATGTAAACCCTTGTACTGCTACTGCTTGCATGGCGTATATATATATGGTATTTTATAATTTCAGAGGGTTTATCCTATAGTGATCAAGGTAAGACATTATGTCCAAATGCATGACAATACCCGCACGTGAAACTATGATGTTTTACCTCTTGACTGACAAAGGATTAGAGAATATTGTGGAGCGTGCTGTTCTCCATGCACATGCTGCATTTAGAGAACCGTATTTTGTTTCGGACAACATCCATATTCTTACTATCGGAGGGCAATCAATGCACGAAATCCTCTACAAAGAAACTCTCGGGCCGGACATAACTCTATACAGGCTGTATGCACCGGATGTGGCAGCCTACCGGCAGCCCGGGCAGTTTGTCCTGATGCGCATAAGTGATGAAGGAGAGAGGATACCTATTACACTGGCGGATGTGGATCGTAACGAAGGCAGCATTACTCTTATTATTCAATCAGTGGGAAAGACAACACTTCAGCTGGCTCAGATGGAAGTTGGAGACTCAATTCCAGACATAGCCGGGCCACTGGGAGAGCCGACCCATATAGAAAAGGTCGGCCATGTACTCTGCGTTGGAGGCGGCATAGGTACTGCTCCGCTCTACCCTGTGGCAAAAGCCATGAAAGAGATCGGCAACAAAGTAACCTCTATTCTGGGAGCAAGGTCGGAAAACCTGCTGATTTTAGAGGACAGAATGCGTGCAGTGAGCGACGACGTGATCATTACCACTGATGATGGTTCAAAAGGAAAAAAGGGGCTTGTAACTGACGCCATCAGTGAACTTGTAGAACAGGGAGAGAAGTTCGACCAGTGCATCTGCATGGGGCCACCGATTATGATGAAATTCGTCTGTATTCTCACAAAGAAGCTTGGTATTCCAACCATCGTCAGTTTGAATCCCATAATGGTTGATGGAACCGGCATGTGCGGTGGCTGCAGGGTAACAGTAGGCGGTAAAATTAAATTCGCCTGTGTGGACGGCCCGGAGTTTGACGGTCACGAAGTTGATTTTGACGAGATGATGGCCCGCCTGAACACTTACAAGAGTTACGAAAGAGTGGCTCTTGAACACTACTCTGAGGAAACAGGCTGCAGACTGGAAGCATCATTGAAGGAAAAGGGGGCAAAATGAAACCGGCAGAAAGACTTAAAATACCCCCAACCGTTATGCCGGAGCAGGATCCTAAAGAGCGAATACATAATGTAAAAGAAGTTCCCCTTGGTTATACGCCGGAAATGGCAATGGTAGAAGCGCAAAGATGCCTGCAATGTAAAACTCCATTCTGCATCGAAGGGTGTCCTGTTGGAATAGATATCCCTGGCTTTATCAGGGCTATTGAGCAGGGAGATTTCAAAAAAGGTGTACATGTTCTGAAACAGAGAAATCTGCTGCCTGCAGTCTGCGGCCGGGTCTGCCCCCAGGAGGAACAATGCCAGGCAGTCTGCGTTATTGGTAAAGCAAAAAAAGATCCAACTAAAGCAGTGATGATAGGTAAACTGGAAATGTTCCTTGCTGATTGGGAACGGGAACAGGGAGTTTACGCCACACCGACTGCGGTTAGAAAAACCGGAAAGAAAGTGGCGATTGTCGGTGGAGGCCCTGCTGGCTTAACCGTTGCGGGAGATCTGATCAAGTTCGGTCATGATGTGACAGTTTACGAGGCTTTTCACAAGGCTGGTGGAGTTCTTCTTTATGGAATACCCGAATTCAGACTTCCAAAAGCTATTGTTCAGACTGAAGTTGATTATCTGGAGAAACTGGGAGTGAAGTTCAGGTACAACTTCATCGTTGGTAAAACTGCTCCAGTAGAAAAGATCGTAGAAGAAAACGATGCGGTATTCATTGGAACCGGTGCCGGGCTGCCGAGGTTCATGAGGGTTGAAGGTGAGAACCTTCTGGGAGTTCTTTCTGCAAATGAGTATCTCACCAGAGCAAACCTTATGAAGGCATACACATTCCCGCAGTCGGATACACCTATAGTCAAGGGCAGAACTGTCATAACAGTTGGTGGCGGTAATGTGGCAATGGACTGTGCAAGAACCGCGCTGAGAATGGGTGCTGAAAGATCTCTTATTGTATACAGAAGAGCAGAGGAACAGATGCCTGCAAGGCTTGAGGAAATCCACCACGCAAGAGAGGAAGGGGTTGAATTCCATCTTCTGAACAATCCCGTACGACTGGTGGGCAATGACAAGGGATGGATAACAGGCGCTGAATTGATAAAAATGGAACTTGGAAAACCGGATGCCTCAGGCAGAAGACGGCCTATTCCAATTGAAGGTTCGGAATACATCATGGAAACAGACATTCTGATAGTTGCCATAGGCAACAGCCCCAACCCATTGGTTCCCAGTTCATATCCGGATCTCGATGTAACTAACTGGGGTGGTATTATTGTGAATGAGATCACTGGCCAGACATCGGTTCCCGGAGTTTTTGCAGGCGGGGATATAGTGCTTGGAGCAGCTACTGTGATTCTTGCAATGGGTCACGGCAGGAGGGCTGCACGGGCAATGAACCTCTACCTTTCGTCTGGAAGATGGACAGATCTTGAAGACGGTCTGGAATTGTGCAGAGCAGAAGTTCGATAGAAATAAGTAGTTCTTGACTTTGGGCAGGGTGAGTTTTAGCGTTCACCCAACCGAAGCAATTATTTACAACAGAGGAGGAATCCATTGAAGGGTCGAGTACTCGTAATAGATGACGAAGCTGAGATTCGCAGGAATCTTACCTTCGGTCTCACACAGGAAGATTATTCCGTTGTGACATGCCCTGACGGCATATCGGCAATTCACGAACTGAACCAGTCCAGAAACAAAGGGCTTGCATACGATTACCTGATAACAGACATCTTCATGCCGGACATCGACGGGCTGAAAATTCTCAAGGTTATTAAGAACCAGTATCCAGACCTTCCAGTTCTTGTAATAACCGGTTTCGGTGATGAAAGGCTGATGCTTACCGCACTTTCCGAGCATAATACTGGATATCTTGACAAACCTTTCGAGATATCTGAGCTTGTTGATGCGCTGGAAGAACTCGCACCCGGAAAGACAGATACACAAGCTACCGAAGAAGCCATTGATAATGGTATGCGTGAATCGGTAAGCGGGTATCTTACAGTGAAGATAACAGAACCGGATAGAAGCATGGAAATATACGATTCTCTGTACAAGATGAACGGTATTCAGTCATGTGACGCCGTCAGAGGCGATTTCGATATCATACTCCTGGCGCAGGCTTCTTCCACATCTGAAATACAGGAAATATTCAACAATATCAAGAGTATGGATGGCATCGAAGTTGTCTCCATGTCCCAGGTTGAACGCCCAAAACTCGACAGAGATGTTGACCAGTTCATCGAGACCTATCAGCACGCTGTAAAACATGACGCCCAGGCCGATGCCAGAAGGCAACCGGGAACCATGAGCTACATAATCGTTGATATCGATCCCGATGCCATACAGCAGATATTCACCACAGTGTTCTTCATCGATGAGGTGGTTTTCTGCGACGTGATAGAAAATGGCAGTAAACTGGTTGGGATGATCACAGGCCACGGAGCAATGGGGAAAACACCTCGTATAATTCAGAAACTTAATCAGATAGATGGTGTGCTCAGGGTTCGGGAAGCAAAGGTAATCAAGCTTATCGAAGACTGATACTCTTCTTACTTTCAAAGGAATAGTGAAACCATGTTGTTTATACTGATTCCTGCACCTGATTAAATCAGAAAGGGTGTGTGAAGGGAGTGATAAAAACGGCTGCAAAAAGAGAGAATTTCAACTACCGACTGTGGAGGTATGATGGGGCCCCAGGGGAACTGATTCCTCTTCTGCAGTCCGCACAGGAACACTTCGGGTATATTCCAAGACGTGCAATAAGTTATATAGCGGGAGTCACCGCTATACCTGAATCCGATATCTATGGAGTCATTACATTCTACAGCCAGTTCAGGCTGCAGCCTATGGGTAAATACGTCATCCGTGTATGTGCTGGTACTGCGTGCCATGTTTCAGGAGCAAAGCTGATAAGGGAAACCATCGAGGATGAGCTGGGTATCGAAGTGGATGGTACTACGGATGATGGATTGTTTACTCTGAATACGGTGGCATGTATTGGGTGCTGTTCACTTGCACCGGTCATAATGATCAATGACGATACACACGGCAGCCTGACACCCACCTCTGCTCGGAAGATCCTTCGCAATTACAGAAAGAAGGCCGCACTAAGCACCGATTCCATCGCAGTGACTGCAGAGAGTGTCTGAT
>JAGLQD010000260.1 GCA_023136985.1 Candidatus Sabulitectum sp.
TGCCAGATCTCCTGGCTGGTAACCGGAAGATTCATAATCAAAACTTCCATAACCCTGTGTGACGGATTTCAACTTATCGTAGAAATCGTACACGATCTCTGCCAGTGGCATGTCTACTTTGATCTCAACTCTTCTTGCTCCAACATAAATGTTGGTATAATTCTGACCCCTTCTGCCCAGAAGCAATGTGGTAACCGGGCCTATGTATTTGTCCGGCATAATAACCGAAGCTTTTATGTAAGGCTCTTCTGTAAGCTCTATGCGGGATGGGTCCGGATACAGGGTGGGGTTATCAATGTACTTAACTTCCCCGTTGGTTAATGATACCCTGTAAAGCACCGTTGGAGCTGTTAGCACAAGACTCATGCCGAATTCTCTCTCAAGCCTTTCCTGAACAACTTCCAGATGCAGAAGTCCCAGAAATCCACACCGGAAGCCAAATCCCAGACCTACAGAACTCACTTTCTCAAACACCAGCGAAGCGTCATTCAATTTCAGCTTATCCATGGCAAGCGCAAGATCATTGTAATCTTCACTGGATATGGGAAAAAGACTTGAGAAAACAACCGGTTTGGCCTGGGCGAATCCGCCCAGCATCTCTTTGGCAGGGCTCAACTTTGTGGTTATTGTTTCACCGCTTCTCACGTCGCTGACGCTTTTAATTCCTGCGATGATGTAACCGACATCTCCATTGTTCAAAATGTCACATTTTTCACGCTGTATACCCAGATGACCTATTTCTTCAACGCGATACTCATTACCTATGGCCATAAGAAGAATATCCTGATCTCTTCGCATCACTCCGTCTACCACTCTGAAGTAAGCGATAACCCCTCTGTACGGATCAAAAATACTGTCAAAGACCCTTGCCCGGAGTGGAGCATCCGGGTCTCCCGCAGGGGGCGGAATACGGTCCATGATCGCTTCCAGAAGATCATCAATCCCCTGACCTGTCTTTGCACTGACCATAACAGCTCCGTCTGGATCAAGACCAAGTTCATTGTCAATCTCGTAGAGAGTCTCATCTATATTGGCAGACGGAAGATCAATTTTGTTTACAACTGGTATTATTTCCAGCTCCTGCTCCATGGCCTTGTAAAGATTCGCCACCGTCTGTGCTTCTACCCCCTGAGCAGCGTCAACCACAAGAAGAGCTCCTTCGCAGGAAGCAAGCGCCCTGCTAACCTCGTAGCTGAAATCAACATGCCCCGGCGTATCGATAAGATTCAATTGAAACTGCTCACCTGCTTTATTTTTGCAGTACATAGTAACAGCGGTGCTCTTTATGGTGATACCCCGCTCACGCTCAATATCCATGGAATCAAGCATCTGATTGTGAAATTCACGATCGGAAACCGAACCGGTTGCTTGAAGAAGCCTGTCAGCAAGGGTTGATTTACCATGATCTATGTGAGCTATTATGCAGAAATTACGAATATTTTTTTGCAAGTTTTTCCTCCTGTGTTGAGTGTAATATGGTCGGTATTCGGTTGTCATTCCAAACAGCTAAAAAAGGGGGAGTTAAATGCCGATTTTCAAGAAGGAAAAAAAGAACAAAAACAAGACCGTGGAGACCAATGAGAATCCCCTGCAGATCATCAATAACTGCAAAATTGGTGAAGGAACCAAGATCTGGAATTTTGTGAATATCTACGGATGTGAAATAGGCAGGGACAGCATGGTGGGATGCTTCTGTGAAATCCAGAAGGGGGTCAAGATAGGTGATCGTACCCGAATTCAGAGTCACTCTTTTGTTTGTGAACTTGTTGAGATCGGCAGCGACTGCTTTATCGGCCACGGTGTGATGTTCATAAATGATGTTTATCCACCACAGCCGGATCCCTCAATGTGGAAACGTACTGTTATCGAAGACGGGGTAAGCATAGGCTCCAATGCCACTATCCTCCCGGTAAGAATTGGAAAAGGTGCTGTAATCGGTGCCGGTGCAGTTGTAACTAAAGATGTACCGGATGGAACGGTCATCGCTGGTAATCCAGCCAGTTTCATGAGATTTAGCAGTGCCGGGAATAAGGAGTAACAGGTTTTGAAATCAAGGATATACAGGGTAATCCCAAAGGTGCCGGAAAAGCTTGAAGATCTTAAAAAAATAGCAGAGAACACATGGTGGAGCTGGAACAAAAAGGCAGTTGAACTGTTCCGTTCCATGGATCAGGATCTGTGGGAACAAACACACCATAACCCCACGCTTCTTCTGGGAAGGATCAGTCAGAACAAACTACACGAGTTGTCGGAGGATCAAGTATTTCTCTCTGCACTGAACGAAGTATCAAGCAGGATGAATGAGTATCTGAGTCGATCAACCTGGTTCAGTAAACATCATGCTGATTCTGTAAAGCCTGGAGAGGTAATTGCATACTTCTCGGCAGAATTCGGACTCCATGAAAGCCTGCCGATCTACTCCGGTGGTCTTGGTGTTCTCGCTGGTGACACTCTGAAAAGTACCAGTGATCTTGGCCTGCCAGTTGTGGGAATCTCTATTCTTTACAGACAGGGGTACTTCAACCAGTATCTGAACAGCGATGGATGGCAGCAGGAAAGCTATTCTGTTAACGATTATTCCAATATGCCGGTAGAGCGGGTACGGGATGCAAACGGCAATGCAGTAACAATTATGGTTCCCATGGGAGATGAAAGGGTACTTGCCGCGGTATGGGAAATAAAGGTTGGACGGGTAAAACTATTCCTGCTCGATACCAACCTCCTTGAGAATACACCGGAAAACAGAGAGATTACAGGGCAGTTGTACGGTGGCGACAAGGAAATGCGTATTCGGCAGGAGATCCTGCTGGGAGCCGGCGGAATAATGGCTCTGCGGGCAATGGGGCTGGTTCCTGTTGTCAGGCATATTAACGAAGGTCATTCCGGGTTCCTGATCGTGGAGATGATGGCGCATTACATTGAGACAGGGCTCTCGTTCGCAGAGGCCAGAGAAATGGTCACTGCGGGAAATGTATTCACAACACACACTCCCGTGCCTGCTGGTAATGAAGAATTCCATCATGATCTTGTTCTTCGTTATCTGCGTCCATACCTGGACAGGGTGGGATTGAACAATAAATCATTTCTCAAATTCGGCAGCCAGCCTTCATCCCCAAACTTCTCAATGACTGTTTTTGCTCTGAATTTTTCCCGGAAAGCCAATGGAGTTAGCAGACTTCACGGTGAAGTATCAAGGAATATCTGGAGAAATGTCTGGCCGCGATTGCCGGAATCCGAAATTCCAGTAGGCCATGTTACTAACGGTGTTCATGAAGATACATGGGTCTCCGGAGAGATAAGAAGACTTCTTCAAAGGTACATAGGAAGCACATCACCGAAAAACCCCGGGGATGAGAATTTCTGGAAGAAAATCGCAAGGATTCCCGATTCCGAACTATGGATTGCTCATGAAAGACTTCGGGCACGGCTAGTTGGATACGCAAGAAAAAAATGGGCTGATCAACTGGAAAGCATGGGAATAAGGGGCCTTCCCCAGCAGAATATGCCTGTGCTGAACCCGGATGTGCTTACAATTGGCTTTGCAAGAAGATTTGCAACTTACAAGAGGGCTTCACTGCTTCTAAGTGATCTTGACAGGTTAACTGATCTGCTCAACAACAATTCAAGACCAATTCAGGTGATCTTCGCTGGCAAAGCACATCCCCATGACAACGGAGGCAAAGACCTTATCAGAGAAGTTTTCCACGCTTCTCTCAGCAAGGATATGTACGGAAAACTTATTTATCTGTCCGATTACAACATGGACATGGCCCGGCACATGGTTCACGGCGTAGACATCTGGCTTAACACTCCAAGAATTCCCATGGAAGCAAGCGGTACCAGCGGCATGAAAGCTGCCATGAACGGCATTCCTCACTGCAGTGTACTTGACGGATGGTGGGCGGAAGGTTATCGCCCTGATAGAGGCTGGGCCATAGGCAACGGAGAAGTCTATGAAGACTCTGCTCTGCAGGACAGGATAGAGGCGAAAGCACTGTATGATCTGCTGGAAAATATGATCGCTCCATTGTTCTACGACAGAGGGAACGGCGGAATCCCCACTGGCTGGACAGCAATGATGAAACAATCAATGTACATGGCTCTTTCAGAATTCAACACGAACCGGATGGTTGCCCAGTACACAGATAACTACTACATGCCTGCTCTGGATTTCTCCAGATCTCTTGGTCTTAATCACATGGAAGGTGCAAAAGAGCTTGCAAACTGGAAAGAAGCAGTGCGTGAAAAATGGCATGGAATAACAATTGACAGCGTCGATCCGCAA
The DNA here is from genome assembly GCA_023136985.1 of Candidatus Sabulitectum sp. Lineage (GTDB taxonomy): Bacteria > Fermentibacterota > Fermentibacteria > Fermentibacterales > JCC-6 > Sabulitectum. The sequence continues at coordinate 4,286 of JAGLQD010000260.1, forward strand.
GAGACAGACAAGACACTCACCGTGGGAGATACAATTGAGATCACAGCAAGACTGAGAGCGCCTGGACTCAGTGCTGACGATCTCTCTGTTGAGACTCAGTTCGGTGAAGCCTCAGGCGACGACTGGTTGTCCGGCAGAACCTCCACTGTTCTGAAATATTCCAGGGAAGAAAGTGGATTACTCATTTTTACAGGCTCGATCTCCTGCACAGATGCAGGGCGGTTTGGTTTCACAGTAAGAGTGCTACCTGCTCACCCGAGATACGGAAGGGTTGTTGAACCCGGTCTTGTTCACTGGTGGGAATAAATGTAAACTCTGCCTGGATTATCAGTAAGCACAATAATGGTCTGGCCGTCTTCAGTGGAGAAGGCCAGATCAGCATACTGCATGCAATAAATAGATGGTGCAAAGATCATGTTATCAGAGTTCAGAATTGATACACGAGTCTCTGATCTTCTGGGAGCTATGATAACATCTGTTCCAGGTATTACATCACAGATCTGATATGGATTTGTTGCGGGTAGTTCGTGTAGTAATTCTCCGCTGTTTCCATCGTAGAGATACACCACGGGTTTAATGGAGTACTGATTGAAAAGAACGATATTCCCAGAGGTATTAAATGTGAATGGTCCTGGACGTTCTTCCAGATAGAGCGTGTCAGCAAGCTGCATGGTAGCCACATCAACCTCGAGTAGAAACTGCTTTGATGAATTGCTCAAAAGCAGTTTTCCGGAATCAAACGACATTGCTGCCCTGGTGATAGGCCACCCGGTCTCAAATTCGCCTAGAGTTGAACCGGTTAAAACATCAATTTTCCTCGCGAGCCACTCAGGCCCCAGGAAACAGATCACCAGGTTGCTGTTCCCGTCAGTAAGAAACAATTCAGAAATAAACGATTCATTCTGATAAAGCAATTCGGGCGTGCCGTCAGGCAGCTGGATCCTGTAGATGTCTTTGCCATGGGCATCTTCCAGGTACAAAACTTCCGAAACTCGGTCTAAAGCGTAATTGCCGGGATCAAACCCCAGGGGAAGAGTGTCTTTCTCCACAGGAGAGGGATTCATGTTCAAACGGGGGTCGGAGAGAGAAAATGACTCAATAATCTCAGCTTCACCATCCAGAACATAGACTCGTCCGTCTAAAGCAAAAACTCCTGAGAACTTTGCAGTAATAACAGCATACCCCTTGAGCAATGAGGGATATTCAGGGTTGCTGTACTGGGCAGTTCCTGCAGGTTCTACACTGTCAACGCAGGATGAGGCGAAAATGAGAACGGCAACCAGAATAACCAGTGCGAAAAATCTGGCAGAATCAGATGGGGTTTTCATAAACATACGCCCTTCCCGGAGAGTCACACAAAACAATGATATGACCATTGTCCAAAGAAGAGAATACCCGTTCAGCATAAGAAAAGCAGAAAAGGGAGGGAGCAAAGATCATGTTCTCGCTGTTCAACACAGATATTCTGTTGTCTGATCTTCTCGGCGCAAGAACCACATCAGTGCCAGGCATAAGGAAGCAGTATTTGTATGGATTCACACTTTCAATAATATCTGTAATTGCCTTTGTTTCTCCATCAATCAGATAGACCCTGGGGTGAATTGTGTACTGATTAAAAACCACAATATTGCCGCTTGTATTGTAGAGGAAAGGGCTGATCCTTTCCGGAACGGGAATGGAATCCAGCTTCTGAAAAGTGGTTGCATCTATCTCGATAAGATATTTCCTTCCCGAATTATTCAGCAGAAGTCTTGTCTCATCAACAGAAAGAGCAGCTCTGCTAACAGGCCAGCCTGTTTCAAACTCATTTTCAACCTGGCCTGTTACAGTATTAATGCTTCTGACAAGCCATTCAGGGCCAAAGAAGCATATCAGAAGAGAATTGCCGTTGTTCACCGTGAACATTTTTGTAACTATTGACTCACACTCATGGAGAAGCTCCGGCGGCTCAGTCAAGCTCAGAGGTAATCTGTATACATCATTGGAAACATCGTTAGATATATAAAGTGTTTCCGAAAATCTATCGAAACAGGATTTTCCCGGGGGAAACCCCAGAAACAGGGTATCCATTTCCACGGGATCCTCCGGTATCCCAAGGTTGGGGTCTGATGCAGAGAAAGAAAGAATCATCTGGCTCGTTCTGTCTGTGATGTACACACGACCCTGGTGCACAAACCCATCGGTAAATGAGACCGGTATCAATGCATAACCCAAATACTCTGAGGGATAATCAGGGTTTTCGTATTGAGCCGGCCCCGCAGGCTCCAGAGCATCCACACAACCGGTAAGAAAAACAATGAGAATAAGAGATACAGCAGAAATAACAGGTAATATTGAAATCCTCAAGTTACTCTCCTTTGACGAAAACAGTGGCACGACCGGGAACAGTGGTTCTGGAAACAGTTACGATGTAATCGCCGTTATCCGAGCTGCATACAGCACCGATTCTGCTGTCTACAAGTAATGAAGGGGCAAATATCATGTTGTCCATATTCAGAATAGAAACTCTCTCATCCTGGTTCCTGGGAAGGATCAATGTATTTGTTCCCTGCACCTGGCTACAGACAAGATAGGAGTGGTATGGTCTTGAACGGAACTCTTCATTTCCAGTGGCAAGATCAACCTTGATCATGAACGGGCGATGAGAAGCTGCATCCAGAACAACAAGACTTCTTGAGTCGGAAGAAAAAGCCATTGTTCCTGTTCGCATAGGCATGAACAGTGTATCAACAGGAGAAAGATCAAATGCACTGTACAGATAAATATCAGATCTTCCGGAATTGCCAGCTGCCAGCAAACTGTTGTCCGGAGAAAGCTTCATTCTTAAAACTGGCCATTCTGTTGTGACGCTGGCACTCTGACTCCAGTTCGATGTAGAGACAGCCTCAATATGCCACGGAGTTCCAAGTGAACCCAGATACAATATGTCACCATCTGACGAAAGCTGCATGGTTTTTATTGAAGAAGAACAGGTGTAAACTTTGTTCCATTTCAGCGTTTCTGTGTCTATGGAGTAAACATCGTTAGAGTTGTAATGACTTACATAAACAACATTACCTGCAGGTGGTGCAACCATAAGTCCCGGAGCAAAGTGAACATTCAAGGTATCACATATGTTCGGATTTACCACAGCTTTTGAAACATCCTTGTACCATATTCTGCTATTTCCCGGTTCAGATATCCATACAACAGCAGTATTCGGAACAAAAACAGCGGAGTATGGACCAGATCCACAGTAGAAGAAACCCTTATTCTCATTTGCAAATACAGGGTTGACATAATCAGCTGTACCGGCAGGATTGGTTGACGCGCAACCTGTTATAAATAAAGAGAGTGAGACCACTGCAATACAACAAATTCTAAAAACCACGGACTACCCCTTTCACACAATAACTGCAATATATAGGAACAATCAATCCGAAGGGAGTTACAACCGTGAAAGTCTTCGTTACATGTCTTCTAATCGTTTCCTTTGCTGCGTTTGCCGGTACCACAGGAAGAATAGCCGGAGTTGTATATGATACGCAGAACAACCCGATTGTCGGAGCAACAGTGCTCATTACAGGAACCGGTTTTGGAACCATGACGGATGCAAACGGCGAATATCTCATTCACAACCTGACTCCGGGAAGCTACAGACTTGAGGCCAGAATGGTGGGAAAATCAGAGCAGACCATTGATGGAATCCAGGTGTCTGCAGATCTAACCACAAGAATTGACTTTGAACTAGGTGATGCAACCTCTGGAAGTACTGTTATCACAGTCACAGACCAACGGGGATTGATTGTATTTGATGAAACCTCCTCCGTGAATATTATTGACAGTGACGACATTAATTCCATGCCTGTTACTTCCATAAGAGACATTATTGCAATGAGTTCTGGTGGTGTAACTGCAGGAAGTGACTTTCATATGCGTGGAGGTCGCTCCGGTGAGGTGATCTACATGGTGGACGGCATCATCATGAAT
>JAGLQD010000261.1 GCA_023136985.1 Candidatus Sabulitectum sp.
CTGATAATTGGGAATCTTACCTTATTAGTACAGTTCCCGGTTATGCTTACCCGGCAGCAAAAGTTGGAGATGCGGATGGAGATGGTGACTATGATGTAATCGCATCCATGTATTCCCCATCTCCGGATGAACCTCTGTTTTTCTGGTGGGAGAATATTGATCCACTGAACGATCAGTGGATATGCCATCAGATACTATCAGATGAAGAAACTGCTAGTGGATATTACACTGTTGATGTAAATCAGGACGGCAAATGCGATATTGTTTCTTATAACAGATATTCCAGTCCAACTTATAACAAAGTTGTCTGGTGGAACCTCAACTCGGGTTATGCAACAGGCACTGCACAGCTTGAATCATCAATACTGTATGTGTACGATGTTAACTGGGGCAGCATTGACTGGAGTGCAATTACACCTGACTATACTTCTGTTTCTTTTGAGGTGCGCTCCTCGGATAATCCTGAAGACATGGGAGACTGGTCTGCTGTTATTACATCACCAAGCAGTCTTGCTCCATACCTTGTTAGCAATGACAGTTACCTGCAGTACAGAGCAACACTTTCAACAATAGATTCAACAATTACTCCTGTGCTGCAGAATGTGGTGCTCACATGGACCACAACAGGTATTGAGGGTTCAGAGAACTCTGACGAAATCTCTCTTTCTGTTCTTCAGAATCCGTCAGCAGGCAGCATTCGGTTTGGAGTAAATCTACCATCTGCACAGAATGTAGCCATTGCTGTTTATGATGCAGCAGGTCGCATTGTTATTGATGCTGTAAACGGTGAGTACTCCGCAGGTTGCACTGTGGTGCAGTTTGATATGCTTCAACCTGGTATTTACTTTTGCAGAATGCAGGCTGACGGACAGAGCTTTACAGAGCAGTTCACAATAATCAGAGACTAATTCTACCTGGCAGATAAGCTTACTGAGTATCCAGGGTAGAAACACAAATCTGAGTTATTGCAATTGCGTTTGAGTTTCTGTGCAAACTGGATGCTCTTCGACTGGAGAGTAAAATTGAAAACTTTTAAGAGACAGTTTACCGTAGCAGGGTTACTGCTGTTTGCCATACTGATAATGCCTGTTACTGCAAGTGCCGAAAATATGTATCTGACCCATGGCAACGATTACGAATACACTATTGATGGAGATACCTTCTTCCCGGTTGTCTGGGATATTCGCGGTGCATGGATGAACTAACTGGGTTATGCCCGCTACTATAAGAATTGGGAGGACCCAAGAGCATTTGATTACGCTGACAGAGAACTCTCCGGAGTATTGCTGCAGGCTAAGAATGCCGGGGTGAATTCTGTTATTGTTCGAGGATCTCTTGGGGCTGATGTAAGAAATCAGAATGTATACTATTTCCCCGGAAGAGCAAACATGATGCGCGATTTGGGTCTTAATCTAATCCCCGGTGGATTTGGCCATATTATAAATGCAACAGATTTTAATGTTCTGATGAAACAACATATTGAATCCTATCTGTCTGAGCCTGTTCCCCCTGGCTATGCTCCAGTGGTTGGAATTCACGGTTTCAATGAGCCCGATGGGGTTTATGATGCAACACCTGGGCAACAGGGTGATATTATATCCTAATTATCGAATTTTCACGCCTGGAGCAACAACCTTGGTCTACCTCTAAGTTCATTCATGGCAATGCCGGCAGTGTTTGTCCCCTCGCTGGATGCCCCCCATATTGGAACAGATGCAACAATTTATCAGTTATGCAGTCATCTTGATTTTCCCATGCTGGACTGGTATCCGGCAAGAACTTTCTCAGGAACATGTAATTCATCTGTACCGGAGGCTGATGTATGGGGAGCAACAGATCTGATTCCTACTGATGTTTCAAACAGCCATTACTATGCTTACAATACCAGAGATGAACTCTGGAGTTTAGATCATGATGTGTCTTCAGGAAACACAACATTCAGAGTTTATGAGGTTACCGGAGAAGAGCAGATTGGGGTTCCAGGGTTTACACAGATATTTACATCTCAACCAGGGCTTTCCTGGCCTTTCGAAGTTGCTTCCAGCGATTATCGTGCATCAGACATTGGTGACAGGAGGGTATCGGAGCATAACCAAAACGCTGCTGTTGTAATGTATCACTCTTCGGATCAGATAGAACAGGCCGAGGTCGTTATTCATAACGGCACTTCACTGTTAACGGTAAATCCCCCTAATCTGAATGAAACAGCCTCAACTGTTCTGTTCTGTGTAGGAGAGGATAATTACAGTACTTCGGATCTTGCTGCGAATGGAAATACTGGAATTATCGGCAGAGCAGGGATGAGAATTCTCTGGTGTGGTGATGGCTTGTCAGAGGCGCAACTGGTCTGACAAATACGATCAGTACTCCCCTGATTCTCCCCGGTAGTTTTACTCCTGCTGGAGCTGTCTGGGGATATTTCTGGAGCGGTACTCATCCAAACAGAAGAAGTGGATTCCGGGAAAAGATGGGCTTCAAACCATACACGACAACAATGTCTAAAGAAATGCGATAGACGACACTGTGACATTAAGGTTGTAGTATTGTGATATGAGAGAATCGAAACACTTTACTGATATGCTGATAGAGCGAGGAATCAAGAAAGAATGGACAGAGTTAGCCTTGGATTCTCCTGATAGAATAGAAGAGAGAGGTGATGGTACCAGACATCTAATAAAACGTATCCCTTGAATTTGGGAACCGTTGGTTAAGAGTGATTGTAAATACTACTACCGCACCGGAAATAATAATAACAGCTTTTTTTGACAGGAGAGTGAGGTGATACAGTGAGAATACGAATCAACAAAGAGAGCAATTCTTTGTATTTTCGACATGATGAAAACAGGGTTGTAGAATCCGAAGAAATTCGCCCTGGTGTTATTCTGGACTTCGACGAGAATGATAAAGTAATCGGCATAGAGTTTCTCAACATATCCAGCCGAGCAACTGAAGAAGAACTCTCCAACCTTCAATTTCTAACTTCGTAATTAACAGTAGCTTCAAACAGATTTAGTAGTACAGTGGGCGACATCACCTGTAAACAGGTTAGCACTGTCTGGTGAGTTTGATAACTGTGACATTTCTTTTTACGACACAATGGGCAGAAAAGTAGAAGAGATTGAGATTCCTGAAGTGGATGGCCATGAGTTTGTTCTGGATGCTGCCTCTCGCATTTCATGCCCTGCTGTTCCCGGAGTTTTCCCCTGCCCTTTCAATGCTGTTTCAGTTTTTTATATTCGTACAATGAAAAAAACACTGTTTACAGATAAGCCACAGGTATCGATTCCTTTTGCTGAGCTGTTCCGTCCGGGTAAACTTGACGAGATAGCGGGTCAGGTTCAGCTTATGGGGGCTGAGGCGTCATTTCGCCTCTCTCTTGAGTCAGCTTCTCTTGGCTCTTTTATTTTCTGGGGTCCTCCGGGATGCGGGAAAACCACCCTGGCTCTTATTGTTGCAGATCATGTAGAGGAACACTTTGTTCGGTTCAGTGCGGTGACCGGCGGTGTAAAAGATGTTCGGAAGATTGTTGCTGAAGCTGCTTTGCGCCGTGAGTCAGGCCAGGGAACCATGCTTTTTGTGGACGAGATACACCGCTTCAACAGAAGCCAGCAGGATGCTTTTCTGCCCC
>JAGLQD010000262.1 GCA_023136985.1 Candidatus Sabulitectum sp.
GGTACGGCCGTGCTCAACCTTTTCAGCAAGCGCATAAACCGATCCGGCAATTAGAAGAATGGTGAGTATCACTGGAATCCATGGCTTGTGGTGTAGAACAGCAACTCCTCTTGCCAGAGCCCTGTCCCACTTTCTCTGACGATACCAGTTGCCCTTTTTCCAGTGCCCGGCTATGGAGGGCACAAATGTAAGACATACCGCATAAGAAGCCAGCAGAGTAGCAGCAACGGTGAAGGCAAAGGGCTTGTAATAAATCTTAAGAACTCCCTCGCTGGCAAGCAGGGGAACCAGTGCAACAAGGGTGGTAAGAATACCGCCAAGAACCGGCATGGCCACCTCCCTGGCACCCAGTGCTGCGGCTTCCAGAGGAGCCATTCCCTGTCTGCGCCGGTAGGCGATAGCCTCCATTACCACAACAGCACCGTCAACAAGAAGGCCGAAAGCAATTGCAAGAGCGCTCAGGGTGAGTGCATTAATGCTGTAGCCTGCAAGAAACACAGCTGTAACTGCAAGGGCACTGCTGAACAAAATGGAGCTGAGGATCAAAGGGGTGGTCAAGGGGCTGGGGTTGAGAAGAAGAAGAATGAGCATGATCAACCCGAGAGAAACCAGACCTCTCCAGGAAAGAGCATTCAGGTCATCAGTAATGGCTTCAGTCCCGTCCTCAATCAGATCCAGCTCTATACCCTCAGGAAGATCCATCCGAATTCTTTCAACTTCATCTTTTACCACAGCAGCAACCCTTACTGCGTTGCTGCCAGCGGTACGGTCAAGCTCCAGGGTGATCTGATCAAGACCGTTGTACCTGAAGATCAACCCTGAATTCTCTGAATAGCTCTGGTAGATGCCGTGGGAAACATCATCAAGGGTAACGAAATCTGTACCGATCTGCTTCACAATCAGCTGTTCCATCTCCCAGAGAGATCCAGGCACAGTTGAAACTCTTAGAACAGCTTGAAGAGCAGTAACATCAGTAGCAACTCCCACATTGCGGTCTACAATCCCATTTTGAATTGAAGAAACAACCTGCACCAGTGTAAGGTCAAGCGACCTGAGAGCCTCCATATCCAGATCGATCAGAATCTCTTCAGACCCCAGCCCTTCAACTATTACAGAGCTTACGCCATCTATCCGTTCCAGTCCGGGAGCTACAATATCTTCTGCAAGATTCTTCAGTATGGATTTTTCCGCACCGGTGATGGCGTAGATAAGAAAGCCCTCGCTCTCCATTTCCCTGGGTACTACCTGTGTAATTGTACTGGCGGATACATTAGTCGGCATTTCATCCCGGATCATGGATATGCGCTCGGTAAGCTCCATGGACGCCACATCCATGTCTGTATCCTGTGCAAACAAAACAGTCACCACGCTACGACCGGAGCCGGAAGACGAAGAAACATCCATAACTCCACGGATCTGTCTGGCCACCTCTTCTACAGGTCGAGTGACCTGCTCGCATACAGCTTCCGGGTCTGCGCCGTACCATCCGGTGACTACATTTAACTCAGGCAGGATAGCACTGGGAGATCCCTCTATTGGAATTCTGTTAAAGCTTACAACAGCAAGCCCAAGAAGAGCAAGGTAAATTATCGCAGTTCCCCGAGGACGCTTAAGAATTCCTGCTATCACAGCGAAGCGTTGCCCATTAAATGAGCCTCAATGAAATGTATCGACAAAACATGGTGATTCTTCTCATGTTTCTAATATGTATTGTAATTCATTCCCGGGCAAATCAGGATATGTTGTCCAGATACACAGAAGCCCCGGTACAACCGGGGCTCTGCACTGACAGATCTGGAGTGTGTTAATTAACCACAGCCACAGGCGCATCATGGGCAAGGGAGTAGTGACCGCTTGTAATAACGGATTCTCCCTCTGCAAGATTATCAGTAATAGCCACAAAACCCCGGCCGGAAGGACCAAGAGTTACGTAAACCCAGTCCGCATGTCCATCAAGTACCCTGAAGACCATGGGTCTGTCGTCACGGATAAGAACAGCCTGCTCGGGAATGATCAGAGAGCCCTGGTGCTCTGCAATAACGATCTCTGCTCTGGCAGTGGCACCGGGGCGAAGATTGGGCACATGAGGCACATCCACAACAACAGTACCGGATCTGAATCCAGGATCAACAACAGGTGAAACAGATCTGACCTCACCCACAAGAACAGTGTCGTTCAGCGAAGGGATTATTACAAAAGCTTTCAAGCCCGGAGCGCACTGGGCAAGCTGTCTTTCGTCCAGATCCACCTCTACCTGAAGGCTCCAGGGGTCAACAAGAGTGCCAAGAGGCGAACCGGGGTAAACAGTCATGCCCTCCTGTGCGGTAACATCCGAGATAACGCCGTTGAACCCGGCTGCAACAGCGGAGTTGCCATACTGGGTCCTTGCACTTGAAAGACTGGCAGATGCAGACTCAAGGCCTGTTGTCTGACGAAGCATGCTTCTGACCCCGTTTGTTATCTCTCCTCTGTAGTTGTCTATCTCGAACTGATAGAGAGCCTCTGCATTTCTGTATTCGCTGTTGGCGGCAGAGAGGTTCGAAGCGTGCTGCCCGCTGGCGACTCTGAAGATCACAGCGCCCTCAGAGAACTCTTCGCCTGCATAATCCGGAGCCTGTACAACCTCTCCCTGAATCTGAGCGGTAAGACTCTGAGTTCTTCTGCTGGAAACTCTTCCGGTGGAGGTTATCACCTCAAACAGAACATCAACACGCACCACTGATGCAGTAACGGGAAGAGGTGAGGGTTCAAGAGTTTCTCTCTCCAGTTCTTCTTCCTCTGCACATCCGGAAAAAAGAATTAAACTGACGGCAAATAGAAAAAGACTAATTCTCCGTAACATGAACATGTTTTTTCCTCCTCCGGGATGTGATCTGAATAAGGGCGGGCAGTGTTATGAGCACAAGTGGTGTAGAGATAACCATACCGCATACAACGGTGAACGCAAGAGTTCCCCAGAGATCCTGGTTCGAGATAGGCCACAGAACCAGTGGAAGAAGCCCAAGTACCGTTGTTGCCGTGGTCTGCAGGATCGGCCTGAGCCTCTCTCCCACAACCTCATCAACAGCTTTGCGCAGATCCATACCTGCCCTTTTCTTCTTTTCGAAACTATCTATCAAAAGAATTGAATTATTCACTGCAATTCCAACAAGGAACACACTTCCAACATAGGCCTCAGGGCTGAAGATCCGGTCAAACGCCCAAAAACCTGCTGCGACCCCTACAAGGGCCATGGGAATAACCGCAAGCACATAAAGAGGCGCGGTAAAGCTTTCAAAAACTATTGCCGTAACAGCAAATACCGCTAGAATGGCCAGGGTTACAAGAAGATTCATGTCTATGCCCTCTTCTTTAGCAAGCCAGTCCGGAAGAAATGTTGTGTCTTCATACACCCGGTACCCTGAAGGCAGCTCAAGGCTTGTAAGCAGGGAGTTACGGAAACGGGCAGCCATTCGCTCAGCACCCATGAAAGAGTAGGCCACTGTTCGCACATACTCTCCGTCTTCCCTTACAACCGATCCCTGAACACCAACGGTATCGATACTGATAATATCACGCATGCGCATAAAACCGTCGCGGGTGGCAATTCTGCTGTCCAGGATCTCGCTGAGTTCCGGGTCTTTCTGCCCCTCAATGCGGAAAGTAAGATCTGTGGTTTCGTCAGCGATTCTAACCTGTGCCCCGTACCCGCCTGCCATGTTGTACCTCAGGGCCATAACAAGCTGGTATGGGTTTATACCCAGATCTGCAAGCTCAATTCTGTCGAAGACTATGGCAAGCTGATCACGGTTGGGAGTTCTGCCGTTCCAGTTGATGTCCACTTCTTCAACCCTGGGATGCCTTTCAAGAAGAGATTGAAGATTCACGGCTATGCCTTTCAACCCCTGATAGTCAAAACCTCGAAGCTCAACAGTCTGCATCATTCCCGCACTGGCTGTGCTACGCCAGTAACCCTCCGGGCTGATGCCGCCAACATATATTCTTCTTATACCGCCAATTGTGGTAGCAAGAGCTATCGCTTCAGCCTCGTACCGCAAAGCAGTACCATCCCACAATGCGTCCTGCTCGAACTGGCAGAAAACAACACCGCTCTCTCCGTAAATGGTGGTTCTTGTTGACAGAACACCATCACGCCTGGCTACGATCTCCTCAAAACGGGATGCAACCTCATCAGAGATATCCTGAGGGGTTCCCGGGGGGAAAGCATAGCTGATATAGAGATAATCCCTGTCTCCGCCGAAATTCCATGTCTGACCATGCTCAACTTTGGAAGCAAGAACATAAACCGCACCGGCGATGAGAAGTATCGTGACTATTACAGGGATCCAGGGTTTGTGGTGAAGAATTGAAACGCCCTTTGCAAGGGCCCTGTCCCATTTCCTCTGGCGATACCAGTTACCCTTTTTCCAGTGACCGGCTATGGATGGTACGAATGTAAGACAGACTGCATATGATGCCAAAAGAGTAGCTGCTACGGTAAATGCAAAAGGTCTGTAGTAGATACGAAGAACGCCCTCACTGGCAAGCAGTGGGACCAGTGCCACAAGTGTTGTGAGTATTCCGCCAAGAACAGGCATGGCTACTTCTCTGGCTCCCAGTGCAGCAGCCTCAAGCGGAGACATTCCCTGCCTGCGCCTGTAGGCTATTGCCTCCATGACCACTACAGCCCCATCGACTAGAAGACCAAAAGCAATGGCCAGGGCACTCAGTGTAAGCACATTGATACTGTAGCCCACCAGAAATACCGCAGTAACTGCAAGGGCACTGCTGAAAACTATAGAACTTAGAATAAGTGGGGTGGTTAACGGGCTGGGATTCAGCAGAAGCAGAACAAGCATTATCAAACCCAGTGAAACAAGTGCACGCCACGACAGCGCGCTCAGGTCATCTGTTATGCTCTCTGTTCCATCCTCGATCAGATCCAGCTCGATACCATCAGGAAGGTCCTCTAAAATTCTTTCGACCTCGTCTCTGGTAACAGAAGCAACCCGTACGGCATTGCTGCCAGCGGCGCGGTCAAGCTCCATGGTTATCTGATCAAGACCGTTATATCTGAATATTACCCCTGAATTCTCTGAATAGCTCTGATAGATACCGTGTGAAATATCATCAAGGGTAACAAAGTCGCTGCCTGTTCTTCTTACAACAAGCTGTTCCATCTCCCATAAGGACATGGGAACACTGGAAACTCTTAGAACTGTTTCCAGACCGGTAACATCGGTGACTACCCCTACATTCCTGTCTACTATTCCATTCTGAATTGAAGAAACAACTTGTGCCAGCGTAAGATCAAGAGAACTGAGGGCTTCCATATCAATATCAATCAGGATCTCTTCAGAACCAAGTCCCTCCACAATAACCGAACTCACACCGTCGATCCGCTCCAGGCGGGGCACAACAACATCTTCCGCAAGGTTCTTGAGAATGGATTTCTCAGCACCGGTGATTGCGTAGATAAGAAACCCTTCACTTTCCATTTCTCTGGGTATGGACTGGGTTATGGTGCTGGCGGAAACATTGCCTGGAAGGTCATCCCTTATCATGGATATCCGCTCTGTAAGCTCCATGGATGCAACATCCATATCGGTGCCCTGGGCAAATGATACAGTTACCACACTTCGACTGGCGCTGGAGGCGGAGGAAACATCCCTCACCCCTCGAAGTTGTCTGGCAACTTCCTCTATGGGTCTTGTTACCTGTTCACATACAGCTTCCGGGTCTGCGCCGTACCATCCTGTAACAACATTCAATTCAGGAAGAGTAGTACTGGGAGAGCCCTCAATGGGAATTCTGAAGAAGCTTACAACAGCAAGCCCGAGAAGAGCTGCATAGATTATTGCAGTTCCCCGGGGTCGCTTGAGAATACCTGCGATCACGAGGTTTTCTTCTCTCTGACCAGTACGCTGTAAAGCACAGGCACGATAACAAGGGTAAGCAGGGTGGCAACTGTAATACCGGAGATCACTGCAATGGCCAGTGGCTGTCTCAGGGCTGCTCCTTCACCAAACCCGATGGCCATTGGCAGAAGCCCCAGCACTGTTGTTACCGTGGTCATAAGAACAGGTCGGAACCTGTCTCTGCCTGCCTCGATCACAGCCTGCCTCACCGGCATTCCTGCTTTCCTCAACTGAGTTATTCTTTCCACAAGAAGAATTCCATCATTCACCACAATACCTGACAGTATTACCAACCCGATACCTGACAGGGCATTCCAGCTCTGTCCAAAGGCCGCAAGACCGATCACAACACCTATAACACCCAGCGGTACTGTTATCATGATGATAAGAGGTTCAATGAATGACTCGAATTGAACTGCCAGAAGAACATAAACAAGTGCAATGGCCAGCAGTGCAGCAAGAATAAGACTTGATGCTGTTCTGTCCATTTCTTCGATCTCAGCACCTGTTCTAAGTTTAACCGGTTCTCCCTGCAGAAGAGAGTCAGACAAATTGGTGATCATCTCTGCGGTTCCAGCCATGTTGGTTCCACTTCCCTGAATGGAAACACCCACCGCACGATTACCCTGGTAGTGTTCGATGAAGCCCGGTGTCTGCCTCACATAGGTATCAACCAGTCTGTCCACCTGGATCAGAGTTCCATTTACCTCTACAGATCGCTGGAAAATGGAATCGATGGGAATACCCTCGCCACTGCCGGCAAGAAGCATTACATCAACCTTTTCATCCTGTCTGTAGTAAGTCGTGGCGACTATACCTCTGGAAAGGCTTTCAAGATAATCGGCAACATCGTTGGCAGTGAGACTCAGAAGCTCCAGCAGCTCACCGTCAGGTCTTACAACGATCTCAGGTTTTCCAGGCAGATAATTCACATCGGCACTTATCACACCGTCCACATCGTTCTGCGCTGCTTCTGCAAGGGCCAGCGCGGCCTGCAGATCAGTATCAATGCTTTCGCCTTCAACATATATGGTAAACCCACTGCCGCCGCCCAGAATCTCTCCCAGCAGGGTTCCCCTGGGGCCAACCTGAAGAGGGAAACTGAAAGCACTATTCCAGCCATTGCGAATGGGAAGGATCGCATTGTTCGCTTCATCTGCATTTTCGAATGAACTTACTGAAAGAGCATCCACTCCCTCATCAGCTCTGACACCGATTCGTCCACTGGTCCACTGGGCTCCAGCAAGACCGGCAAGTTCATTCACACCAGCAGAAAGATCAACAAGCTGCTCCATGGATGTACCCTCCGGAGCACTGAAAGTCATTTCAAGCTGATCTGCAGGGGTATCAGGAAGAAGCTGCATAGGCAACCTGGAGGCTCCGAAAAATGCCACTGCTGTTATTATGAAAGTAACCAGCAGCACTCTCTTTCTTCTGTTCAAGAGTCTGTCCATGGATCCGGCGTACTTCTCTTTCATACCGCCGGTAACATCTTCAACTTCCTTACTCTTCTTTATTCTGGCGGCCAGAGCAGGAATCACAGTTACCGCAACAAGAAGACTTGCCAGAAGAGCAGAGCCCACAGCAAGAGCCTGATCACGGAAAAGCTGACTTGTGATACCCTCCATGTACACGACCGGGAAGAAAACGATAATTGTGGTAAGGGTGC
>JAGLQD010000263.1 GCA_023136985.1 Candidatus Sabulitectum sp.
TGGATTCAGCAGAATTGAGGAATTAAGAAGAGGCCGTGTCATTGCAATAAAAGCAATACTAACGCGGTGATCTTGGTCTGGTGAAAATTGCTGCGGCGTAATAGGCAGTGTCGGAGTATGCTCCTTCGATGAGCTCCATCTCAAGTTGCCACACCCCGGCTTCTGTGGTGTCAGGCATTATGGTCAGGGTGGTATGGTCGCTTAAATCACCTCTCGGGGAGTCTCCATTTGGAGTAGTCAGCCAGAAGTCGATGTAATTGAATGCGGAATCAGTCCATATAATAAATTGATAGCTGTACGCAGGATCAATGAGAAGATCAACGAAAACCGTGTCTTCCAATACCAGCATACCACTCATGGCATTACCTGCCATGCTCTCCCCGGAGGATATAAGTATGTCCGTGGTTATTGCCAGTCGTTCCAGCGCCTTTGCTTCTCCTGTGCTGGCATACATTGAAGTGACAAAAGAAAGCACAAAGAAAATAAGCGATTTTGACACCGCTACCCCCATCCTGAGATATTCCCTTCGATAATATAGCCGAAGGAAAGGAAGTGGTCACCTGTCAATAATAGACCTGCATACGCACATAGTTCCTGCAGTTGATGACGGAGCAAGAACACAGGCTGAGGCCACAGAGATGCTCAATAGAATGTCAGCAGGCCTGGAAGCTGATTCTACCGTGGTGTTTACGCCTCACTATTCGTGCAGAATGAACAGAAGAATTGCAATGGCCCGCTTGAAGAGATCCATGAAGTTTCAGGACAGGGTCGAGGATGAATTTTCCGGTAATCTTAACTTCCTCATCGCTGGAGAGTTGATGATAAGCGGTAGTTCTCTCAGGTACATGGAGGAGATCAGATACCCTGGTACAGGGTGGGTGCTGGTGGAATTCAGCACCTCTGTCAGCTGGCTTGAAACCCTTATTCAGTTGAGACGACTTATCTCCAGAGGATACATGCCTCTTATTGCCCACCCGGAGCGTTATGGCTGGTGCAGACGAAAGAGAAGCAGATTGGTAACCTTGTCCAGAATGGGCTGCGGCGCCATGATCAGCGCCCGTTCTTTCAGAATTAAGAAGTATGCCCAAGCAGCCAGAAATTTGTTGAGAGATGGTTTGAGCCATGCTATATGCAGTGACGCACACTCACCGAGAGATCATATTATTGACAGAAGGCTGAAGGAGAAAATAACAGAGTTTTCAAGAGTGCCGTGGGAGGTTCTTACAAAGGAGATCCCGGAGATGATCCTTAACGATGAGAGACTGCCTGAACTTCCACTGCCGAAAGAGAGAAATTAAAAATGACTGTGATGGTGGTGGGTGCAGAGGGAATGCTCGGCTCAGAGTTAATGAGGCTTCTGGGCAGCAAAGGCACCGGTCTTGATCTTCCTGATTTTGATGTTACCAATGTGGGAAGTGTAACCGAAGCGGTCAGCCTTTTGAAACCTGATGTTATCGTTAATACTTCCGCCTTGACCGATGTGGATTTTTGTGAGAGGAATCCGGATGCTGCGGAGAAAGTGCATCACGAGGCGGTTAAAAATCTGGCGGATACCGGTGTTCGTCTTATCACCATATCCACAGACCAGGTATTTACAAGCGGTGATAACAGGTATCTCCTTGAATCGGATCCCACAGACCCGGCTAATGTTTACGCTTCCACCAAGCTTCGTGGAGAGGCATCTGCTCTTTACTATCCCGGGAATTCTGTTGTAAGAACATCCTGGCTTTTCGGAGAAAAGGGGCTGCTTCCATGGATCACTGCAAAGCTTCTTACAGAGGGAACTGTTACTGCTGTTACAGATCAGACATCATGCCTTACCTCTGTGGATTCTCTTGCGAAAATTCTGGTGGATATGGCTTTTAATGAAGAGAGATCCGGCTTGTATCACTGCGTGAACAGTGGCGCGGTGACCCCGTATGAGCTTGCATGTATGGTAAGAAACAGAATTGGAAAGGGCACAGTTCAAGGTACAAATTGGACACAGCTTGCCCTACCTGCCCCCAGACCTGTATGGTCAGCTCTTGGAACAGAAAGAAGTATCAGATTACCGCCGTTGGAAGAGGTAATGGAATTATGTCTAAAAAGAATGCTGTAAAAGACTACATCGAAACAACAAAGGTTCTCATGGCGGGGATGGATAGTGAGTCTGTCATGAAGATCACAGAAGAATTGAACCGGTGCTTTAAAAGAGATGGTAAAGTTCTTCTTTGCGGCAATGGAGGCAGCGCATCTGATGCTTCTCATTTTGCAGGAGAGCTTGTGGGCAGGTTCAGGCGTGAAAGAAAGGCCATGGCTGCAGTTGCGCTGACAGTTGACAGTGCGGTGATCACAGCAGTTGCAAATGACTATGGTTATGAGAATATTTTCTCCCGCCAGGTGGAAGCTCTTGGCACAAAAGGTGATGTGCTTATTGCCATATCTACCAGCGGAGTAAGTCAGAATGTTCTTAGGGCTGCAGAGATTGCTGAAAAAAAAGGAATTTTTGTAATTGCTTTTACTTCCATGCTTTGTGATAATCCCAGTTGGGCAGACCTGCACTGGAGATCCAGTTCGCAGTTAACCAGTCACACTCAGGAACAGATGCTTGTTGCATTTCATGCGATCTGTTACGGCCTGGAGGAAATTCTTGCAGAAAAAGCATAAGAATGCAATCAAGCTGGGTTCAGGAATACTCATTGCCGCATTAACCGTCTGGCTCACATTCAAGAATACAGACTGGGCTGCCTTGAAGAGTGCATTCAGCAGTGCAAGATGGGGATATGTTCTGCTTGTGATCCCTGCTCTAGCCTCAAGTTATGTGTTCAGGGTGTATAGGTGGGTAACTCTTCTTGCACCGTTAAAGAATGTAAAAAAGACAGTTGCCGCACCACCGCTGCTTACAGGATTTATGCTTAACAGCATACTGCCTGGCCGCCTGGGCGAGTTTGCCCGGTCTGCTCTTCTTTCCCGCAGCACAGGTATTCCTTTTGTGTCTTCATTCGCAACTGTGGTAGTTGCCAGGTTGTTTGACGGACTTGCGCTCACCGGTTTGACACTGGTTGTGATGACCGCAATGTGGGATTCACTTGCGAAGGCGGTCAGGGGAGGACTGGTTGCAGCAGGCTGCGGGTATATTGCAATCCTGTTCATTCTGATTGCTCTCAGGAAATGGCACGAAGCAACTGCCCGTGTTCTTGTATTTCCTATGCGTAAGCTGCATTTTGATAAAGCTGCAGCAAGGATAGAAAAGATGCTGCTGGATTTTGCAACAGGTCTTGATGTTCTCAAGGATCCTGCGGAAATGTTGAAGGTATCAGCTCTAACAGCAGGAGTGTGGTTATCTCTCTGCGTTTCTGTTGTTCCGGTATTCTATGCGCTGGAGATGCCCTGGAACTGGTTCTACCCTCCGTTAATTCTTGTACTGGCAGGTTTTGGAATGCTCATTCCCACACCCGGGGGTGCAGGGACAGTTCATTATGCAATAGGAGTTCTTTTTCCGGCCATAACAGGTATTCCGGAATCGCAGGCAAAGGCACTTGCTATTCTCTTCCATGCCACTCAATTCATACCTGTTATCATTGCAGGCCTTCTGGTTTCAAAGGGCAACATTAAACTGGATGACAACTGAGGAACTTCTCTTGTTGCTCTGTGTAGTATAATTCCTGCAATTATGAATTGAGAAAGAGGAGAAAATGCCCACATATGATTATGTCTGTGACGTGTGCGGAAATGAATATGAGAAATTTCAGAGCATGTCATCAGCTGTGGATACTGAATGCCCTGAATGCGGCGGCAAGGTAAGAAGACTAATAGGTTCCGGAGCAGGGATAATATTTAAAGGCAGCGGATTCTATCAGACCGACTACAAGAAAGCAGCACCTGCAACGGAATGCCCTGCCTGTTCCACAACCTGCCCCACCTGCCCTGCATCCAAGGATTGATGAACACCCCGTAGATGTAACGGATCTGTGAACTGTTTACAGGAAGCTGTTAAGTTTCCAGCTGTCACCTGCAAGAACAAGCTGAAACAGTTCGGTACTTCCTTCTGTTGTTACTGGAACAGTTGCGGTGGAGCCTGTTATTGCTGCCTCCCCGATTTCAACCGTTTCCAGTGGTGCCATCTGGGTGGACATTACACTGCTTGAAAAGACAAGTGCCACAAAACCTGCTTCACTCATTGCTTCTGTTTCCTCAGCTGTAACATGGATATCAATGGATTCAAGATTTTCCGCAGACATCTCCGGATTGGCCTTTATTGCTTCAAAGTTTCCATCTACGCAGAATTCCGCAATAAGATCCGATGAAAGGTAACCAGCCACAGCTTCTCCATCTTCATTGAATACTGCTTCTATAAAATTTTTCACCACAGTCTCCGGCGCTTCACCGGTGGGCGGGGTGCTGCATGCTACTGAGATGATCATAAGTAAAATCAGCACCAGGATTCTCTTTTTCATTGTGAATAGTCCTTTTCCGTTAGGTATAAGCTTACAGCATTTCCATTCCATAACCGACAATTTTCCAACTCTGGTTTTCCAGCACAAGTTCGATCTCCTCTATATCACCGTGTATTGTAACCGGGACCAGTGCACGGTCTCCGTAGATGGAAGCTTTGCCGAATTCGGCATCGCTGAAGTCCGGCAGATCGCCCGAGTATGCAGAGCTTGTAAATAGAGCGGTAACAAAATCGCCTGCTGTTATGTTCGTTAGTTCTTCAGCTGTGATCTGAATGCCCAGAGTTGCAAGGAAGCTGGAACTCTCTTCCGGGGTCTCATTCAGCAGATTGATGTAGTCGTTCACATCGTACAGAGCCTGCTCTGACATACAATTTACCAGAGCATTGCCGTCAGCATTTTCATATGCATCAAAGAAGGTTTTTACAACCTGTTCCGGGGTTTCTGCAGCGCAAGCCATTGAAAATAAAGAAATGACCGCAATTACTGGAAGAAAGTATTTCATGGATAAGCCTTTTCTGTGTTGTATGCAGCCGCCGCAGGAACCCTGCGGATCGTACAATTCATTGATGATATATACAAAGAGTTTACTGTAAAAGCTGCACAAAGCGAGGCAAAAAAAAGGCGCCCCGAAGGGCGCCTGAAACAAAAGATGTTTACATGAAGTCCATTCCGTCGCCGCCGATTTTCCAAGCGCCGTCCTCAAGGAGAAGCTCGATATCCTCGGTGTCGCCATCCATGGTAACAGGAACTGTTGCTGTCTCACCATCAATTGTTGCTGTTCCAATTTCAACAGCGCTGAAATCAGGCATCTCTGATGCAATCATTTCACTGCTGAGTATTATTGTGATAGCTTTACCGGCTGTGAGATCAGAAACCTCTTCAGGTGTGATCTCAATACCCATCATAACTGCCATGGCTGCAGTTCCCTCTGGGTCAGCTTTTAATTCTTCAAGACCTTCATCAATACCGGTAACTACTTCAGCGGAAAGGCAACTGATAATAGCATCGCCATCACCATTCTGTACGCCGTCCATAAGATTCTGTACAACCTGTTCCGGTGTTCCGCTGCCGCCACAGGCAATTGCGAGAACAAAAACTGCTACAAGAGCAAGAGCAAACTTCTTCATCTTAAAACCCCTCCTGATTGACACTGCTCAGCAACCGGTAAAAGATATTACTCAGTCTGAACAATCTTTAACTGGTAACAAAAACCATTGGCCGATTATAGCCATTTGCCCGGCTGATGCAAATATTCCCTTATGCATGAGTGTTATACCGTTCTATGGGCTCTTGAAAAAACCTTGTTCTCATTTCTTTTGAAGCCACGGAAAAAGGGCGCTCTTTCAAGCGCCCCAATTTATGGTAACAACGAAAATATGTTATTCTGGAGTCTTACTGATCTTCCAGCTGCCGTCTTCGAGGATAAGCTCAAGTTCTTCCTCTTCACCGTCAGTGGTTACATCAACAACAGCAGACTGACCATCTTCAGAGATGGTTGTTTCGCCGATAACAACATCTGAAAGGTCAGGCATATCTGCAGAGGCCATTTCGCTGCTGAGCATGGCAGTAAGGAATTGTCCCACTGTGAGGTCAGCAACTTCTTCAGGAGTAAATTCAAGACCCATCATGGCAAGCTGAGCTACAGACTCATCCGGAGCAGCTCTCAGTATTTCGATAAATCCGTCTAATTCAATAAGACCTTCTGATGACATGCAGCTTGCGACGCCATCGCCGTCTCCGCTGTTCCATGCGTCAAGAAACTTCTGAACTACCTGTTCCGGTGTTCCTGCAGACCCGCAGGCCACAGCGAGAACAAAAATTGCTGCTAAAGCAATAGCAAACTTCTTCATATGTCGATCCCTCTCCATTGCGCTACTCAGCATCAGTGATGTTCACCACCTGCTCTGAGTAATCTTTTTTACTGTAACAAGAGTTACCGCAGAATTATAGTACTTCGTCGGGGTGATGCAAATACATGTAGCGCAGAGAGAAAAAAAAGGGCGACCATACAAGGCACCCTGACGAGAAACAAATTACAGGAAGCCCAGGCCGTCGTCGATCTTCCAGTATCCATTTTCAAGAACAAGCTCGAATTCCTTTTCATAACCTTCGATAATAACCAATACTATAGCATTATCTCCGTGGATGGTTGTTTCACCTGTTTCAATGCTGTTCAAGTCAGACATTTCAGTTGTGAACACTTCGCTTTCCAGAATAACAGATATCAGGTCTCCTGCTGTGATGTTTTGAACATCATCCCTGGAGATCTCAATATTCATCGCTGCAAAAAATGCAACACATTCCACTGGATCCTTCTTCATTTCCTCAAGATTCTCAGACACGCCTTCAAGAGCTTCTTCAGACATGCATGCTGCAATACTATCTCCATCGGAGTTTTTTAGTGCGTCAAAAAGTTTCTTTACAACCTGTTCAGGTGTTGCCACCCCACCACACGCAACGGCGAGAACGAGAACTGTCATAATGGCCAGAATAAACATTTTCATCTCTAAACCCTTCCCGGGAGCGTGACCCGGCGTAAAGAAACAGTTATCCAGAAAAAAATACACACAACCTGTCAAAATGAACCTGCACGATCATAGTCATTTGCCCGGTCGATGCATATCGAAACCTCTGTTCTGATTTTTCATTCGCTCTTCACTCTTCACCGCTTGGGGGTATATTACATGTTAACATTTTTTGTTTCATCTCTCGTACTTACTGGAGGGGGCTGTTCTGAGGTATTCAGTTGCAATTCTAGTGGTTCTTCTTCTAACCGGCGCATGTGGCAGGGGTACAGATTCAAGTGGCGACACGGTTCAGGTTGTGTTCTGGCACGCCATGGGTGGTCCTCTGGGTGATGTTCTGGAAGACTCGCTTATTGCTGAATTCAATTCCATGCATGACCACATTGAGATCGTGCCTGTGTGCATGGGTAACTACAGTGCTCTCAGTCAGAAGATCATGGCTGGTGTAATGGCTGATTCTCCTCCGGGAATGGCTCAGGCCTATGAAACCTGGACTGCACAGTTGATCCGTGGCGGGGCACTTGTTCCATTGGATTCTCTTATGGAAACTGACTCTTCCTATACTGATGAAATGTGGGACGATTTCTTCCCGGTATTTCAGGCCAATAACACTTTTGATGGAAGAGTCTATTCTTTTCCCTTTAACAAGAGTGTACCTCTGATCTATTACAATGTGGAGTTGTTTGACAGCCTTGGGGTTTCACCTGCTACCACCTGGGAAGAGCAGAGAGAATTGCTGGAAATTCTTACATATGACAGCAATGGTGACGGTGATCTGTTTGACCAGGGCGACAGAAGCGGTACGGCATTTGGCACCTCCGTATGGAGCTTTGAGTGCCTGCTTGCCCAGGCAGGCGGATCTCTTCTGAATTCCGATTCAACAGGAACCGCTTTCAATTCCCCGGAAGGTATAGAAGCTCTGGAGTATTTGACCACGCTGCTTTATGTTGATTCCACTGCATACCTGACTTCCGGCTACGACCACCAGAAGGGTTTTGCTGAAGGTCGCGTAGGACAAGTTCAGGGTTCTGTCACCAGTCTGGCGTTTATGATCCGGGACATGGAAAGAAGGGCGGAGAGCGGGCTTTCAACCTTCACAATAGGAACAGCGCCACTTCCTGCCGGTCGACAGCAGGCAGTGTACATTTCCGGAACAAATGTTATTCTCTTTAACAACGAAGACCCCAGAGTGGTAGAAGCCGGGTGGGAATTTATCAAGTGGTTTGCTCAACCGGATATACAGGCCAGATGGTTTGCCGGAAGCGGGTATCTGCCTGCAAGAATATCAAGCCTTGAAGAACCGGCAGTT
>JAGLQD010000264.1 GCA_023136985.1 Candidatus Sabulitectum sp.
AGCGGCGCCGTAATTACCTGTTTCAGAATATGCCGATGCAAGCTTAAGGCGAAGATTGGTGTACTCGGGACGAACATCAAGAATAGCCTCAATATGAGGTATAGCCTCAAGGTAGTTGCCAAGCTCTGCATGGAGCAGACCAAGCGCATATCTTGCCTGAAGATTCTCGGGATTAGCCGCGAGAGCAGACTCGAAACTAGCGATTGCCTCATCAGTCATCCCCAGAGCGGAGTATGCAGTGGCAAGACCTGAATAAGCTGCGGTATTATCTGGATCAGCCAGGATCGCCTGATCAAAGAAATCCTTGGCAGCCGTATAATTCTCGCCCTTGAGCGCTACTTTTCCAAGACCGCTCATTGCATAGGAATTCTCCGGTTCAATGGCCAGCACATTGTTGTAAACGATCTCGGCTCTGGAGATAGAATCAACATCACTCTTCATATAAATATCCGCGAGTTCAATCATAGCTTCAACATGTTCCGGATCGACTTCAAGAACCTGAAGATAGGATGTAATGGCACTGTTCCATGAACTGTTGGCTTTGTGATATCTGGCCATATTCAGGGATTCATCAGCCCTTGCTCCCACATGACTGTTGATCTCGGATACAATTGTCTCTGCAAGTTCTTTCACAGGATCAGTGTTCTTCTGAACCATGGAAGGAGCTGGTGAAATTGTATTGGCACTGGAAACTACAACAATATTCCAGAGAACCTGATAGTCGTCTCCACCACCTGGAACCACGAATCCGAACACCAGCAGGTCAGCACCCATGCCTTCTCCGGCTTCCACGATCATCTCAGGCGGTACTCCGTACTTGAACTGATCGGGATCAAATCCAATATCTTCAAAAGCATCCTCCAGGTCATCTTCGCTTATAAGCGAAAAATCAGAACTGGAATCAAGATTATCCATAAGGAAATCGCTGAGCTTTCCGCTGATCCAGCGGGAATCATCATCGCTGTATCCAAAGGGTATTATACCAACCGAAGTGGCATCGTCAGAGTTTCCTGCCAGTGCAGTAGAGCAGGCCAGCATAAGCATGGCTGAAAGCAATAAAGTAATTTTCTTCAATTCTTTCTCCTCTCAGGGGAATTACATTCTGTCTCAACATTGAGCTGCCGAATATGTTCACCCTGTTCAATTTCTGCAAGCCAGAGGAAATTTCTCTCTACAGTTTTATCGCCTCTGAAACTGTGCAGATTTTTTGATTCTAAAGTGCATTCGTCTATGTTTATAAGCTGGAAAGTCTCTCCACAGAGTTGCCTTACTCTTCGAAGAACACTCCCCCTGAGGTCAACTTTCCCTTGCAGATGTCCCCTGGCGCCTGATGGATCTCCTGCCATAACCGCCTCACGAACCTCGTCTCCCACAGAGTAACAGTCACCGCATATGCATGGACCGAGTATGAGCCACCTTAACTGGCTGTTAACAGCAACTATAAGATTTTCAATGATCCCTCCGGCCAGCCCGCGCCAGCCTGCGTGAGCAGCACCTGTAAAGTCATCCCAGACTGCAAAAACAGGTAGGCAGTCCGCTACTCTCAGCGCAGGGATTCCGCACCCCCGCTCTATTATCATTCCGTCTGCTCTTTCACCACCTGCTGGATTTGCAACTACGCGATTGCCGTGGATCTGATCAAGAAAGAGTGCATTCTCAGGAAGTGGATCAGCTTTCCCGTGAGCTCCACTAAGACCGAGATACAAATCTGTTCCTGGAATGATAATCATTTCACCCTCCCATTCACTGTTGATACCTCAGGAACCAGCTGCTTGTTCCGTGAGAAACTTCATGGCGCCCTCGAGGCTCTCTCTTCTGAAAGGCGGCATGGACCTAACAAGCATCTTTGCGTATCCAGCAGTTCTCATGCGCCTGTCCAGTATGAAAACAGCGCCTGTATCAGTTCCCGAACGGATTAGTCTTCCTGCCCCCTGTTTAAGCCTGATGGCTGCTTCGGGAAGCATCAGTCTGGAGAAACTGCTTTCTCCCGCTTCTTCCAGAGCAGTCATCCTTGCTTTTGTCAGCGGATGCCCCGGGCTCGGGAAGGGGATCCTGTCAATGATCAATGATTGAAGAAGCTCTCCCGGCAGATCAACACCCTCCCAGAAACTGGCTGTGCCGAATATTATCGCTCTGGGGTTCTCTCTGAATTTTTCCAGAATAAGAGATCGATTCATTTTGCCCTGAATCAGAAGATCAATATTTTCAAGGGGAGTTTTTTCTGCTTCTGCAAAACAGAGCTCCATATTCCTGTAGCTTGTGAAAAGGATCATTGTACGCCCATCAAGAATTGAAGCTGTTCTCCGGGCGGTCTTCCATGCGTATTCAGCAATAAGTCCGTGATCATTCTGTGAAGGCAGGTCATCAGGAAATACCAGCACAGACTGCTCCGGGTAGTTAAATGGACTGGGGAATACTTTCCTCTCTGCATGAGCCGGCACTCCCAGCCGTGAATCAGAGTAGGCGAATGAATCTCCTGCTGCAAGAGTGGCACTGGTAAGAAGAACCGAAGGGAAACTGCTGTAAAGAGTATCGCGAAGCAGTGAGCCAGGATGAACAGGAACACAGCGAAGCACAGGGCTTCTTCTGTTTCTTTCAGTGTAGCAGCACCAGTCTGCTGAATTCACCTGGGTCAGAGAGAGTATGGATCGTTCAAGATTCAGCAAAGCCTGAGACGCGCCTGCAAGATCCTCTTCATCTCTGATCTCCTTGCGAAGTGCTGCTGCGCCGTCGGCAATGATCTGAAGGCTGGGCAGAATGTCATTCAGCTCTACCTCACCGTCTTTTCCCGCATACACAGAAAGATCGGAGATCTGAACAGCCAGAAGACGGGTCTTATCCAGAAGCACGGTTTTGTTCTCTGCAGTTCGTCCACTTAGAATAATAGAGTCAAATACGCTGTTAAGCATGGGCTCTGACAGGGAATATCCAAGGCTGGATGAGGCTGCCTTGTCAAGGCTGTGAGCCTCGTCAACCACAAGAAACCAGGCATCCGGAATCAAATCACCTGAATCAATCCCACACAGAAGAAGGTGGTGGTTAACCACGAGAATACGGGCTTTTCTCGCTTTGTTTCGTGCTGTGTAATAGTTACAGTGGTGCATCTCTGAACACTTGTTGCCAAGACAATCCAGACCGTCACCGGCAATTTTCCGTTTTTTGTCACTGTCAAGTTTTACGTCAGAAAGCGAAAGGTCGCCATTGCCGGCTTCCACCCATTCCTTCAGCTCTGGAGCAACTGTGGTTCCCCAGTCAAACCATTTTCTAAGACACAGATAATTGGATCTGCCCTTGAGTACAGCAGCATCAATACTCTCGCCCAGGATCCGGCCTACCATGGGAATGTCTTTTCCTATCAACTGATCCTGAAGAGTAAGAGTAGCTGTGGAAATCACACAAGCCTGCCCTGAAAGAACCGCAGGGATCAGGTAAGCCAGGCTTTTCCCCACACCGGTTCCGGCTTCCAGCACAGATATTCCTTCCAGTTCAACAAGATCAGCCACTGAAGCTGCCATGTCCACCTGCTGGCTGCGTATTGTATACCTTGGAATAACGGACTCGGCACTGCCATCGGTAAAAGCAGCTGTAACCCTCTGTGAAAGAGTCATTCCAGTCTCCTTGCTGCAGGCTTGATATCTTTGATCACAAGCTGAACCGCATCTCCTCCACGCCAGGAATCCGCAGAGAGGGTAAAGGCAATATCAAGTATGCGATTCAGTTCTGATGTTCTGTTCCCCATATCAAAACCTATCCCACGCAGAGTGTCCAGACCGTGTTGGAAAGACACCTGAAGATGCTTTCCCTCCTGCCCAACTGACCTGAAGGAAACAGGATACACACCGCGGGTTATCCAGACCGGTTCCGGGTTGCCTTCCCCGAAAGGACCGAGT
The DNA here is from genome assembly GCA_023136985.1 of Candidatus Sabulitectum sp. GTDB lineage: Bacteria > Fermentibacterota > Fermentibacteria > Fermentibacterales > JCC-6 > Sabulitectum. Next base: position 3,891 of record JAGLQD010000264.1, read on the forward strand.
TCCTCAAGAGCACTCAGAATTCCTGCATTGCAGTTCTCAGGACCAAGGCCCCCGTCTATGAAGAGAACAGGGCTGGATACCTCTTCGTACAGAGAAGCCGCGAAAGACTCCGCAAATGATTTGAACTCCGGATACCTGTCTCTGTTAATTGAAAGACCTGCTGCCTGCTGGTGTCCTCCAAACCTGAAGAGAAGACCCCTTTTCATCGCCTCTGCAAGAATGGGGTATACAGGCATACCCGGAACACCCCTGGCACTGCCCCGCCCTTCTTCACCGTCCCATGCAATCAGAACAACCGGTCTGTTCAGCTGCCGGGAAAGTCTGGAGGCAGAAATACCTAGAACCCCCGGATGCCAGTTGTCAGATGCTGTAACCGCAACGTGGGTATCTACTCTTTTAAGTAATTCACTGGCCCGGGCGTATACCGCTGAATCAAGTCCTCTTCTTTTCTTGTTTACCCTCTCAAGAGCTACAGCCATTTCCTCTGCAAGCCTGGGCTCCGTCTCCAGAAGCAGATTCACCGCCTGATCTG
>JAGLQD010000265.1 GCA_023136985.1 Candidatus Sabulitectum sp.
GAACCCTCTACCTGATGGAGTCCCACCCTTTCATGCATGTGTTCGATGATGAGACAACCGGCCTGAATGTTCGGTATCCATACTTTTCAGGGGGGAAACCAACGGACTGGCCGGGAGACTGGCCTGACTATTCTGACGAGAACTATGTGGTAAAGAGCCCCACCAGAGAGTTCTCCTGGACAATAGGCCAGATACACAACTCTCTAACAGACGCCGGACTGAAGATTGAGTTCATTCATGAGTTTGATTTTCTTCACTGGAAGGGCCTCGAAAGCATGAAAAAGTGCCAGGACGGTTTCTGGAGACTGCCTGAACCGCTGAACAGGATTCCAGTTCTTTTTAGCCTGAAAGCCTTAAAGGGTTGAGGCCCTCTGGGGCAGGAACAGGAACAAAAGTGTTATTTAAGAACGTGTTTACTGAAGTGGTACGCAGGGTATCTGTAAGTACAGTATCGCTTTTCCTGTGGATATTTGTAATAGTGGGCTTTTTCACCAAACAACCCCTTTTTCTAACTTGACAGCCCAAACCACTTAAGTATATACTCATTTGTACTGGGGGTCATAATACAAGTGTTTATTATAACTCATTCTCCCGGAGGGAATACCGGGCAATGAAATTTGATAAAACACGCAATGCGCATGCTGCGGAAAAGATAATAAAGGAGTAAAAGATGAAAAGAACGATTGTCAGTATTTTAATCATTGGATTACTTTTGTTTGGCTGCGGAAATGATACCAATCCAGCTTCATCAAGCCCAGGTGATGGCCCATTTATTACAATATGGAAAACTGATAATTCCGGCCCTTCTAACGACTACCAGATAACGATTCCAACGGCTGGAAGTGGATATAACTACAACGTAGATTGGGGTGATGGTAGCATAAGTGAAGGAGTTACATGGGGAAATATAACTCATACTTATAGTGCCATAGGTGTATACACAGTAAAAATAACAGGTGATTTTCCAAGGATTGCTTTCTTTGCAAACGGTTCACCTACAGATAAAGATAAAATCATTTCTATAGAATCCTGGGGAGATATTGAATGGCATAGTATGGAAGAGGCATTTGCTTATTGCTCCAACCTGACACTAAATACAAACACAATACCGGATTTTTCCAAATTAACATCTCTGAGTGCAATGTTTCTAAGCGCGTCATCTCTACAAGGTGGGGATATTGGTGGCTGGGATGTGTCGAATGTTACAGACATGTCGAGAATGTTTTACGGAGCAACGTGTTTTAATGGCGACATAAGCAATTGGGATGTTTCAAATGTGCTAAATATGGGGCGAATGTTCCAGGAGGCACATGATTTCAATCAGGATATCGGCAATTGGGATGTTTCGAATGTTACTCAGATGCATTGTATGTTTGAAACAACAGAATGGTTTAGTGCAAACTTAGAATCATGGGATGTTTCCAACGTAACTGTTATGTGGCGAATGTTTTACGGTGCCCTTTCTATGGATGGAGATCTAAGAGGCTGGGATGTTTCAAAAGTAACAAATCATGATGATTTTCAACATGCTTCCAATATAATAGAACCGCTCTGGTCGGACTGACCTATAAACCTCCGGTACCACTGATTCTTAATACGCGGTATAAAGCTTAGAGCTTACATCCGGGCCATTTAAGATGTGATATCTGTCTTGTCATTGAATATGGGCTGCTTGTTAAGCATACTGGAGCCTATGGTAAGGTAGTATCTGCTGCAAACTAAATAATGGGAATTTTGATTTCAAGCCGTTCGGAGATTTTTATCGAAGTAGTATATTTGTCCCTTTTCAGAAGTACGGCCCACAGTTGTCTTCTACGTCCAGAGTATGAGGAACGATCTCTCAGCGAAGAAGCAGGTTCCTCTTCGTCGGTACTTTGAGGGAAGTACCCTGGCGGCACTTTCTTCCCTCCATGCCTGACTGCACGTTCCATAGTAGATAATCTTCTTCGCTCCCATTTTTTGGAATGTGTGATACTATCCGCACGATCCACTCCAATGGACCTGCAACATCGAAGTTCACGGCAAGAGTGGGGTGAAAGTATTCTCCCCTGTATATAGCACAGTACCCGAACCATCATTGAAGCTCATCCTCTAAAGTGAGAATTGTGCCCTTGATATGTATTCGCTCAGAGTCTTTACACCGTTTGTATATCAGCATTTATGGGCTTGCCGCAGTGAACGCCGAAGCTGCAGTGCTTCCAGAACCACATATTACCCAACAGTTCCTTCGAGATCAGCCCGAGAAACCGTAATTCAGTTAGGCTACTCAATAGCGTCCCAGCCCGCCCCGCGATCCCACATCTAAAAGTAACTTAATGCCTTATCGGACGCTGTACTATCATATTTGGTGTGCAGGGGTACAAAGACCGTCTATTCACTGGCGTGTACTACACTCGACAAATAGCGTGGTCTGGAGTAAGCGAACACATCAAGCCCTCATCATGAAATACTGAAGTTGCCTGAAGCCTGAAGCAAGATATGGTGTAGCAGGCAACTGTCAGATCAGGAGAAATCTTTCACCGGGTTTTGAATATCTCATTGCTGACTTCGATAGCACTGATGATGATCCAAACACAATTACAGCCAAACTGGCACTGAAAATTTAGACACATTCACCCCGGAAATTATCCATCGGTAGATTACCGTACAGGGAGGACGCATATACTGCTCCTCCCTGTTCGATATGAAATAGTTCATCCACCAGCCTGCATGCATTACTCAAACAACCATATCCTGCAGGTTTCTGGAGACTGCCGGAACCACTGAACAGGATTCCAGCTCTTTTCAGCCTGAAAGCAATGACTCCACCCTCGCCGGGGGGAAAGCTAGACCTTCTCGGGGTATGTAACTTATTACTTGGGTCAGCTGTAGCTTCAGAAAACAGCGTTGACAGTTAAGAGAATACTTGGGAGACGTTAATGTGTTGTTTAGAACTGAAGAACATAGGGACTTGACACAGCAAAAGACACCTGCATATTAGACCCGTCTAACTTTACTGTTGAATACATGCGGATATGAAACAAGTAGAATCAAACACAAGGTGGTGATTGTATGGAACAAACTGGATCTGGAAGCAACACTGCAAGGGTGCCAACCAGTCTCAGTGAACTCGCAGCAGGCAAAACGGCCAGTATTGTCTCTATGAATGGCGGCAGAGGCTTCCGTGAAAAAATGAATGGTCTGGGTCTTTTTCCGGGAACAGGAATTACCGTGATACATACAGGCGGTAATGGAGGAATGATGCTGATAAGCATCGGCAGCTCCCGTCTTATGGTTGGCCACCAGATGGCTGAAAGAATACTGATACAGGAAGCAGTATAATTTATTTACCCAACTGTTAGTCTTGACTAACTACGACAGGAGAAAGGGATATTCTCATGAAAACTGATTGGAAAGATACAAAGGAAAGCTTTGAGGTTATGGATGTACGAAAGGCTACCGGCAATTTTCTTACAGGTATTCTTAAGAAAGCAGGACAGGTTGAAGTGGGCCATGGAATCTGCGTTGTTCAAACATTTGAGCCTATTCCCCTTTACTCTGCCATGGCAGATCTTGGCTTCGAGCACCACACAGACAAGACATCAAACAGCGAATGCCGTGTGTACTTCCACAGAACAAAGATCAAAGACGCCGCCTTCTCCGGCGCAGGAGATATGCCGCTGAAACCCACGGCGGTTCTTAACTTCAAGAAGATAGACGATTCTCTGGCGGACATTGTTGTGAACTTCTGGGACCTGACATGGGGAAAAGAGAAACCTGCCATCGATCTGAAAACCAAACTTCTTCTGTCTCTGGCAAACGGAGTTGGAGCAGGCAGATTAAGACAGGCCACCAGAGAACTGGTAAAGGCTTATGCAACAGGCGTTACAGTTGCTGAACTGGATGAACTGTTTTCCATGTTCGTGTGGAATGGCGGTATCGGAACCTTTGCATCAGAAATAGGACCGTCTACGCTGTATGCCGCTTATCAGCGCATCAAAACCCTTGAGAACAACGGCAGATCACGCAATGAAGTTCTGGGCGTGCTTATGGATGAATTCGGTGAGAAGAACCCGTCTGTAAACGTGATACCTCACTGAATAGCGTCTATGTCAAAAATACTGTGCTCCACTGCGCAGCAAGGGTATACAGCAGTAGCTGACTCCTGTGAAATTGCCACAGAAGTCAGTTGAAAGGATTTCCGTTTTTTTACACAATAGTTAGCGTTGTCTAACTTGCACTCTCGCAAAAAGGAGCAACATGAAAATATCTGAATTAAAATCCGGTGAGATCGGAACGGTGGTGGGCTACGAACAGGGCAGCAGAGCCTACAGACAGAAACTGCTTCGAATGGGTCTGGTCAGAGGCTGTGAATTCACACTGCTGCGAACTGCTCCACTGGGTGATCCGGTGGAACTGGAGCTGAACTCCCACAAACTTACCATTCGAAAAAGCGAGGCTGAAGCACTGATTATCGAGAGGGGAAACAAGAATGCAAAATACTGAACGCCCACTCCGGATTGCCGTGGCAGGCAACCCGAATGTGGGAAAAACCACCCTGCTCAATGCACTTACCGGATCACATCAGAGAGTTGGCAACTGGCCCGGTGTTACCGTGGAAAAGATTGAGGGCTCCTACAAACACGGTGGGATAAATGTGGAGGTAACAGATCTTCCAGGCATTTACTCCTTTACTGCATTTTCCATTGATGAGTCCATTGCCAGACAGTTTATTCTGGAAGAACATCCCGATCTGATTGTAAACATTCTTGACGCCACCAACCTTGAAAGAAATCTCTTCCTGACCACGCAGCTTCTTGAAATGAAGGTACCCATGGTTGTGGTTCTCAACATGACCGATCTGGCTGCAAGAAGAAAGATCAAAATTGAAATAGAACATCTTTCAACACATCTTGGCTGCCCTGTGATTCCCATAATTGCTTCCAGAAAGAAGGGCATCGATGTTCTGAAAGATGCAATCAACAAAGCTGCCGCGGAACAACTCATATCCACCACGAAAGTTGCCTATGACTCTGTACTGGAAGAGACAGTTGATCGCATAAGTGAGCAGGTTGGAATACTGGCTGAAACCAGAGATGTAGACCCCAGATGGCTGGCGCTCAGGCTTCTGGAAGACGATGATTACGCAAAAGAACTCTGCGGATCAGAGATCCCCACAGATCTTTTGAAGGAAGAGATTTCAAAAGTCGAAAGACATGTGGGCGATGACATGGATATCATCCTGGCTGATGGACGCTACGGTTTCATTCACGGACTTGCCAGAGATGTTGTTCACAAAACCAGCGAAGTCAGAAGAACGGTTTCTGACAGGATAGACAAGGTAGTTCTGAACAGAATGCTGGGCATCCCCATCTTCCTTGCGGTGATGTACGGTGTATTCGTAACCACAATCAATGCCGGTGGCCCGTTCATCGACTTCTTTGACGGATTGACTGGGACAATTTTTGTTGATGGATTCAGAGTCCTGCTGCAGTCGATGAACCTTCCGGAACTGCTGATCACTTTCCTGGCAGACGGACTGGGTGGAGGAATTCAAACCGTTGCCACATTCATACCTCCAATATTCCTTATTTTCTTCTGTCTCTCTATTCTGGAAGATTCCGGATACATGGCAAGAGCCGCGTTTGTAATGGACAGGTTCCTGAGAACAATCGGTCTGCCGGGTAAGGCTTTCATACCGATGCTTGTTGGTTTCGGATGCAATGTGCCTGCAATAATGGCCACCAGGACCCTGGAAAACAATCGTGACCGGATTCTGGCGATAATGATGAACCCCTTCATGTCCTGCGGAGCGAGACTGCCGGTCTACACACTGTTCGTTGCAGCGTTTTTTCCCAGACAGGGAGGGCTGGTTCTGTTCAGCCTGTACATGACCGGTATCCTGCTTGCGGTCGGTACGGGAATGCTGTTCAAGAAGACCATCCTGAAGGGGGAAACATCAACCTTTGTTATGGAACTCCCACCCTATCACCTGCCCACACTCCGGGGAATCATGTACCACACATTTACCAGACTGAACAGCTTCATACTCAGGGCCGGTAAAGTAATCATTGCAGTGGTGGTAGTGCTCAGTTTCCTCGGTTCAATAGGAACTGATGGAAGCTTTGGCAACAACGACTCGGAGAACTCCATTCTTGCCACCATAAGCAAAGGAATCTCTCCAATATTCTCTCCAATGGGCCTTACCAGAGACAACTGGCCTGGAGCAGTTGGCCTGTTCACCGGAATATTCGCCAAAGAGGCTGTAGTTGGAACTCTGGATAACCTCTATGCCGGCATGCGAGAACTGCCTGCTGAAGAAGAGGAAGAACCATTCAACTTCTGGGAAGGCATTACCGCATCATTTGCCGCAATTCCCGAAGGATTAAGTGAGCTCGGATCATCTCTGGGAAACCCAATGGGAGTCGAGATCAGCGATGACCTCACAGACCAGGATGCAGCTGCAGAGGAAATTGAAGTGGACAGTGGAATCTTCGGCATCATGCGCCAGCACTTCGACGGGCCGGTTGGAGCATTCGCTTATCTGCTCTTTATACTGATCTATGCACCCTGTGTTGCAGCTATCGCCGCAATCTACAGAGAGACCAACTTCCAGTGGGCTGCGTTTTCCACAGCATACCTCACCATACTTGCCTGGGTAATCAGCACACTGTACTACCAGACGGGAACATTCGGCAACCATCCGGCCTCCTCTTCCCTGTGGATTGCAATCTCCCTGGGCATTCTGGGAGCTATTTACGGAGCCTTGAAGTTCCTTGCAGCAAACCGGAAGATGGCCGCCTGAAATGCTGTCTGAAATAGTAAGACTAGTAAAAATGAGCAATCAGATTTCTCTTAAAGACATCGCCATTCACTTCAGAATGGAGAGTTCAGCTGTAGAACCGATGATGGATATTCTACTTCGCAAAGGCAGAGTAAGGCTTTTCGGAGCAGAATGCTCCAGCGATTCCTGCTCCGGATGCTCATGCTCCAGCAGAGAAAGCATGCTGCTGTACACAACGATGAATGATGAAATAGAGGTTAAACCCCTATGAAAAACAACTTCTGGCGAACATTCTTGCTCACTCTCGCCTTCTTTGGCGGATTGTATATGCTCCTTGTTTTTTCAGAGCGTATCTCTCACGACCTTTACGAGGTAGTTGGCTGGAGTACCGGTCTGATCTCCGTTGGCGCACTGATGCTTGCCGGCAGGAAAGGATGGAGCCAATTTTCTGTAAACATGCAGGGAATAATTTCCGGCCTTTTCCTGTGGGGTTTCATCGGTGAATTCCTGGAGGTAAAATTCGGTCTGCTAATTGCGGCATCCTCATTCCTGCCAGTACTGGCTGTACTTGTAATCCTCTTCGTCGTGGCCCTTCGTGGAAAGCAGCTTGCAATCCCCACGGCTTTTGCAGCTGGACACTTTCTGAGCATATGGGGGCTTCATATGTGGATGATCTACCAGTTTGAACATCTCAGCAAAACCCACTGGAGCACTTACCCTTCCGCAGGAATTGCACTTCTTCTGGGTATTGCCACCCTGCTTAAAGGCAGGGGCAGTAGGAATCTTGACAAGAAGATGGCGCTTGCGGTAACCGCTCTTCTGCTTCTCTGGACCGTTCTGGAGTATGTGTGGGGCTGGAGACTGATACCCGGCCCTTACTCAATGGGCTAACGCAATTAGCTGCTCGGACAGCCAACAATATGGCTGTTCGGGCAGAGCCGGCACAAAAAACTCTCTGAAACGATTCAGGTAATCATAAACAAACCGATAAAGGTTTAAAACAATAAGGAAAACTCACGATGACAACGATCAAGACACTTGGAAAAAGGCTTATTACTGGAACCGTTAGCTGGCTGATAATGACGACACTTCCTGGAATTGCTTCTGCTGAATTTGTTCTTGCAGACGGAATCACTTCAGGTCTTGTTATTGAGGCAGAAATGCCGTGGGAAAGCACCGATACAGAATCAGCAGGTGACATAGCCGTTACGAATGTTGAATTCTCTTTGAACATTGAACCTGTTCACGGAGTAGCAGGAAATGTCATATTCAAATGGGAGGATGAAGGAGTCGATGTTGATGAAGTTACCATTACTCTGCATGATTTACTGAATGAAAATTTCTACCTGGAAACCGGTCTCAAAGGGATTCCATTTGGAGTATTCAACTCACACATGATCAGCGATCCGCTTGTTAAAGAACTTGCGGATGCAAAAGAGACCGTAATTCAGTTAGGCTACTCAATAGATATGTTCGAAGTAGCTACCGGTGTATTCAATGGAAGCATTGATGAGCCTGATACCGACAACAAACCAGACAACTTTTTTGCATCAGCTGCTTTCGTACCCTTTGCTGGCACATCAACAAGTATTTCCTGGACATCCGACATGGGCGAAGCCGGGCTTGAAGACTATTTCTTAACTCTTCCAGACAGTACTCCTTACATGAATGTAGCCGGAATTGGTCTTGGCATGACCTCCGAATTAGGTCTTTTCACAGTAGAACTCGAATATGTCACAACCCTGGAAGAATGGCAGAGCCATCCCGGCAGCAGCGACCCCATCAAGCCCTCATCATGGAATACTGAAGTTGCCTGCAGCCTGAATAACATGTACGGCATAGCAGTCAGGTACGAAGGATCCAGTGATTTCCCCGGACAACCGGAAGCAAGATATGGTGTGGCAGGCAAATGTCAGATCAGGGGAAATCTTTCACTGGGTCTTGAGTATCTCATTGCCGACTTCGATAACAATAATGATGATCCAAACACAATTACAGCCAAACTGGCACTGGAAATTTAGATACATTCAACCCGAAAATTATCAATCGGTAGATTACCGCACAGGGAGGACGCATGTACTGCTCTTCCCTGTTCGATATGAAATAATTCAATCCACCAGCCTGCCTGCATTACTCAAACAACCATATCCAACAGGTTTCTGGTAATCGATTTCAACTTCGCAATTGTGCAAGACTTACCGGAGTATTTAGGAGTAGAGAAGCTGGGAGGGATAACAAGCACAAGCCGCTCAATTATAATTACAACTGGGAGAGGTTGTAATTTAGAAAACAACCCCTAAGCTAACCTGATTGAGTAGCCAGCAAGTTGTGAGTATTAATCTGACAATGCACTAAGGGGAAACTGGTATGAAGCGATATCGATATGCGGTACTTACGGGTGACATCAACGCATCATCCCGCATGGGCAAGCGCGAGGCTAAAAATCTGGAGAAAATACTAAGAGCAAGTTTCCAGGAGTTGGTGGCCAATCGCCATGACATTGAAGCTGACCATTTCACGTGTTTCCGCGGTGACTCCTGGCAATTCGTTGTGGGTGATGCCACCGCTGCAGCCAGTGCAGCCCTATACTTTCGGGCATCGCTAATTATTCAAAGCTATGATGCATTCGGAATTCGGTTGAATTCTTCGGTTTCAATCGGATTCGGGTCAATCGATTTCTTCCCTGACAGTGAATCTTCAGCTGGAGGTGGGAAAGCATATGAATTGTCGGGTAAACGCTTGGACAAGATTCGAAAACGTTTGCCAGGCATGAGTGTATCCGGCCTTGGGCCACCAGACCCAGGGGTTAGCGCTATGCTCGGGGTGATTGACGCCCTTGTACGACACTGGACTCCCTCTCGGGCAAGGGCGGTTTGTCTTTCTCTCCAAAGTCTTACACAGATAGAGATAGCATCAAAGTGGGAGCCTGAACCCATATCACAACAGGCTGTGCACAAACATCTTCAGAGCGCAGGGTGGCCTGCTATTGAACCAGCGCTCAATTGGATAGCTACAACTATCAAGGGTTGTATTGCAAAAAACAACCTAGGGAATCAAATTAAATGGAAGAGTTCCTCATGAAGATCGACATTTGATCTACTAGCACTCCTGGCAGGTCATTTCATTGGTGACTTCGTTCTGCAAAGTGACGGCTTGGTAGAGCGAAAAAGGAAGAATCCATGGTGGATCTTTGTGCATGTGCTTATTGTGAGTAGCGTAACATGGGTCTTCCTTGGATCATTCTCAACTTGGTTTGTCATACTGCAAGTGGCTATTATTCACTTCTTAATCGACACTGCAAAAATAAAGCTTCAATCGGTAAATAGTGCTATTGACTCAGAAGCAATTGAAGAAAAGGATCCAAACCGTGCTTTTGCATTGATCCTGGGTGATCAGTTTCTGCATATCATGTCACTCATATTGATCTGGTTAATAGTATGGCATTGGTCGTCTACGACTGTGGAGAACTGCTGGGTAGATTATTGGGGACTGCAATATACGAAAGGTCTCATCTTGATATCCGGGTTTTCGGTTGGAGTATGGGGCATCGCTGTTGCATTGCGATACCAGATGATGCCACTTGCACGAGAAATTCCAGACGACAAAAAGAAGGGTCTGCTAAGGGGTGGAAAAACCATCGGCCTATTGGAGAGAACACTTGTTCTGATATTCGTGCTGGTCGGTAATCCAGAAGGGGTAGCTTTCGTTGTGGCTGCCAAATCTATCTTCCGGATAGGTGACTTGACCGACCAGGTCGATCGGCTCCACGCGGAGTACATTATGATCGGTACACTGCGAAGTTTCACGTACGCCATTATAGTCGCTTTTCTCATGAAATGGCTTCTAACTCACCTTGTATAGGAAATGGAGGAGAACACACAGGTTCATCTGCGTTTTCCATTCCCTTCCAGAAGAAATAG
>JAGLQD010000266.1 GCA_023136985.1 Candidatus Sabulitectum sp.
ATGAATATCTGTGCTTTTCCCGCATGGGATGCGCCACGGAGATTCAGGAAAGTGAAGAAGACCAATGCAATCAGAGTTATTCCCAGGCTGTTCACATCAGGAACAAGAACCTCCAGAAACACCCTGATGCCAACAAACGCAAAAGCGGTTTTTATACTCAGACTGACCCAGGCGGCGATTCCAGCAATGGTTCCTGCCATGTGACCCAGGGATCGGTCAATAAAGTAATAGTCGCCTCCAGCCTTTGGCATTGCAGTTGTTAGTTCTGCTTTACTGAAAAGTGCAGGAAGAATAAGAATACCCGCAAGAACATAAGCTGTAATCGCAGCAGGGCCGGCATAGTAGTAAGCCAGACCTGGTAAAACAAACAACCCGGAGCTTATCATTGCTCCGGTTGCTATTGAAAAGAGGTCAGGAAATCTCAGTGCCTTATGCAAAGATGGTTTTTCGCCACTTTTGTCAGTAGTCAGTTTCATCTGTATCCTTTTCCTGTGCAAGACAGTATGCACCTTAAGGCTGGTAAAGACTGTTTTTATATTGCCCATGGTTTCTAAGGCAGCTGCCATTCCATCCTCTTATTCTGAAAAGGTCATAGTCTCTGCCGGTTATTCTGAATCTGTACGATGTCATTGTGGATGGGCAGAGCAGTTCCGTGTGCACATAGTCGGAGATGTAATCCAGTTTTCTCCATCTGTGGCCCTGGAAAGCACCGGGATATTCATTGTTCTCAGCCGCATACATGTTCAGCGCACTTGCAATATTCCTGAGGTTTGATCGGCATGCGGCATACTTCGCGCTCTCTGCTACATCCTGGAATTTTGGAATTGCAATTGCAGCGAGAATGCCGATAATTACCACTACGATCATCAGTTCAATCAGGGTGAACCCGTTTGATCTGCCGTTGTTCACAACTCCCCCTTTCCGAAAGCTTCCAGATCCATGTCGGAAGAGTAGTAGAGACCAGTCTCGGTTTCGACTGACCAGAGCAGTTCCTCTTCTTTTTCGTAGGTAAAACCCTGCGGAAGTGAAATGTCTGCTTGCCCCGGAAGAGAATCGAAATCTTCACTGTACTGTTCTATTCTTGCGGCAAAAGAATAGATTGAATCTTTTTCAACCTGTTCCTCGGGTGGAGGGGATTCAATGAACTTTGCGTTGTCCGGGTTTATAAAAAGAAGGGCTATAACAAGAATAATCCCTATAACACCCACAAAGTAAGGCCAGGGGATTTTCGCTTGTTTTCCTCCTCCTTTTTTTTCTGGTTCCTTGTAGGTAATATCTTTGTCCAGCTGAATGGGTTCGTTATCGGTAGTCATAAGAAACCTTCCATGTAATGTTTGCAAAACTTCCTGCGTTCAAGTTTTTCATGGACATCCCGCATTAGAGATTATATTAGAAATATGAGGGCATTAGAAAAGATATTCCTTGAGACCATAGCCAGAGAATCCATGTTTCCACCTGGCAGCCATATTACTGCTGCTGTTTCCGGAGGTGCGGATTCTGTAGCCATGCTGTATCTACTAAACAGATTTGCAGTTGCGCGTTCCTGGCAGATAGAAGTTTTGCACATAGATCACCAGTTGAGGGAGGATTCCCGTGGTGATCAGATTTTTGTAGAGAACCTTTCTGAACAGCTGAGACTTTCTTTCCGCTGCCGGCGTCCCGATTCAGTAGCAGGTGGATCAATGGAAAGCCGGTGGAGTTCCATTCGTCAGAACATATTTTTAGAGCAGCCGGGGCTTGTAGCAGTGGCTCACACTGCCAGCGACAGGGCAGAGACCGTTTTAATGAGATTGTTTGAGGGTTCAGGGCTTCGCGGACTGGGGGGAATGGATTACTCGGGGGTTGGTCCTGTTAGAAGACCAATGCTGGATATGCACGGTAGTGAGATTCGCAATTGGTTGAAAGAACGAAAGATAGAATGGATCGAAGACGGTAGTAATCAAGATACTGATATACACCGTAACAGGTTAAGACTTGAAGTTATGCCGGTGA
>JAGLQD010000267.1 GCA_023136985.1 Candidatus Sabulitectum sp.
TAATAGATGAAAGACCGGAAGAAGTAACAGACATGAAACGGCAGGTTCAGGGCGAGGTTATAAGCTCCACCTTTGACGAAGCCCCGAAGAGACATGTACACATTGCGGATCTGGTTCTTGAGAAGGCCAAAAGGCTTGCTGAATCCGGTAAAGATGTTGTGATCCTTCTGGACAGCATCACCCGTCTTGCCAGAGCGAACAACCAGGTGATCCCTCACTCTGGAAAGATTCTCTCCGGTGGAGTTGATTCAAACGCTCTTCAGAGACCTAAACGGTTCTTCGGCGCTGCAAGAAACATTGTGGAAGGCGGCAGTCTGACCATTGTCGGCACCGCGCTGGTGGACACCGGCAGCAGAATGGACGAAGTCATTTTTGAAGAGTTCAAGGGCACGGGCAACTGTGAGATCGTTCTGGACAGAAGGCTGGCGGACCGGCGGATTTATCCAGCAATCGATATAACCAAGTCAGGCACCAGACGCGAAGATCTTCTCATGGACGAAGAAACTATCAGCAGAGTATGGGTAATGAGAAAAATTCTTGTGGAAATGAGCCCTGTTGATGCAATGGAAACCCTTAAGAAACAATTGTCAAAGCACAAATCCAATCGCAGGTTCCTTGACAACATGCAGAACTACGAGTAGAATCAGGGCGATTTTCAGCGTGGAGGAAAACAATGAAAAAAGGTATACATCCAAAGTACGGGGAAGCGGTTTTCTCTTGTGCGTGCGGCAATGAAGTTCATACAAAGTCTACAAAAGGCGATCACAGATTTGATATCTGCTCGGCATGCCATCCATTTTACACTGGAAAGCAGAAGCTTATTGATTCTGCAGGCAGGGTAGACAAGTACCTTAGAAAGTATGGTCTTCAGAAGGACACGCAGGAGGGATAACAACCCCTATCCGATAATTCAGCGGGAGGCAATGTGCCTCCCGCTTTGCACATACGGAGAATCATGACAAAAAAAAGACCCAATATAGGCGGACAGGCTCTTATAGAAGGCGTTTT
>JAGLQD010000268.1 GCA_023136985.1 Candidatus Sabulitectum sp.
ATCCCGATAACCTTACCAAGTCTGAAAACCACGCCTCTCTGATACTCCTTCAGCACTCTCAATGAGCTGATGATGACCAGAAAAAGGATAACTGCAGGAACGCAAATTGCTGCAACTGGCATACTAACTCCTTTCAATCGGTTCAATTATTAGAATAAGATCATCCGGGTCCACTGCTGTTACCCTGATCTCTGAGCCAACGGATACTTCACATGGAACGATCAATTTGCTCCACCACTGTTCTCCTCTGACCTCAACAACAATTCTGTTCCTGAAGCCGGCAGTCTTCCTTACGATACCGGTTTCTCCCACCATTGAAGAGTCACCGGTCAAGTTGGGTCGTTTCTGAGCCTTCAGTCCAAGCCACAGCAGAAAGATCGAGATTAAAAGAAAAGTGATCCCCCCTGCCCATAGGGTTGTAACACCGATATTCTCCATTTTATTCAATCCCCCAATCGTCCGCGGATTCTACTCCCTTGATCCTCAGAACAAGGGAATTTGGATTCGTAGCTGCTGCAAGTGCTGTTCCTTCATCAATCTTACCATCTTTAAGCAGTTGATACAGACACATATCGAAGGTCTGCATTCCATACTGATGCCCACCCTGTTCCATGGTATCGTGTATCAGATGAAATTTATCGGAATCTGTAATACAGTTACCTATTGTGGCGGTATGCACCATAACCTCTGTAGCCAGAACCCTTTCCTTGCCGGTAACAGCAGGAAGAAGTCTCTGGGAAATAACAGCCTTCAACAGACCACCCAGTTGAATTCGGATCTGCTTCTGCTGATAAGCTGGAAACATATCAATGATCCTGTTGATGGTCTCTGGTGCATCGGTGGTATGAAGAGTGCTCATAACCAGATGACCTGTTTCCGCACCACTCAGGGCTATCATGGCAGTTTCAGCATCACGCATCTCACCAATAAGAATTACATCCGGATCCTGACGGAAGACAGAACGAAGAGCGGAAGGCCAGGAATTGGTATCTATGCCAACTTCCCTCTGACAGATGGAACATTTCTTATCAGGGTGCAGAAACTCGATGGGATCTTCTATGGTCACTATATGAGATTCTCTGTTTTCATTTATCTCGTTGATCATTGCAGCAAGAGTAGTTGACTTTCCACTGCCGGTAGCACCTGTTACCAGAATAAGACCCCTCTGCTCTGAACATATTCTCCCAACCACATCAGGCAGCCCAAGACTGTTCCGATCCGGAATTTCAAAAGGGATCTTACGCATTACCAT
>JAGLQD010000269.1 GCA_023136985.1 Candidatus Sabulitectum sp.
TGCTTGAAGCACGGTCTTCTGCAAGACTTGGTAATGCCATGTTGAATGAGGATTACGCAGGAGTCGAGAGCGTGATTGAGATGCTGATCCCGGAGATTACAACCGGGGATTCATCAGAGCGGATACGCCAGAACTACGAAGTGGCACTGAAGTGGCTTTCCCGGAACGAACCTCCACCGCCTGATGACAATGAAGATCAGGAAGAACCTGGTGACAATGAAGATCAGGAAGAGCCCGAAGACGACGAAGAAGATCAGCCACCGCCTCCAGGAGAGTCCGAGATGACTCCGGAAGTTGCACAGATGATTCTTGATATGGTTGAAGAAGCACAGGCTGATACAACCGCAGGCAGTGTGGGCGAGGCAATTGGAGTTCCCAATTGGTAGGGCTTCTTATTCTGCTTCTGTTTGGCTCCAGCGATCCTTTTGAGTGGGAATGTCCCGAGATAGTTCAGAGTGGAGAGTCGTTCTCTTTGCGCATAACATGTTCAGAGCCGGGATGTTCCGGTATATCTACCGGCACAATAGACATATCATCCGGCATTAACTTGCGTGGAAGCTCCACCTCAACCAGCATTTCATCTGTGACCACATCCAGTGGCCGGCAGCTGAGACAGGTGGTTGTAATGGAAGTGTTCTTTGCGGCTTCAGGCGGAGGCGATCAGACCATAGGACCCATACAATTGAATCTTCACGGAATCGGCACATACACCTTGAGCGAGATTTCTATTACTGTTAACGGATCTTCCGGCACAACCACCTCTTCGGGGACTACGGCAGTCGATCTTTCTCAACCGGACGAAGAAGTATGGCTGACTGGAGAACTGCATGATCCCGGTGGGCGTATTTATCCCGGCACCAGGCTTTTTTTAGACTATTATGTTTACAGCCGGGTAAATGTTGAGAATGTTACATACTGGTGGAGTGCTCCTGAGCTGGGTGCAATAGTTAACATAGAAACCATCCCTGACAGTAACTGGGAGAGCGTTAATCTAAAACATGATACTGCCAATCGCAGCCTGTTAGCTCAAGTAGAGATGGCTCCCGCAGCAGTGGGCAGTCTTCTGGCACCTTTTTTCAGGGCAGACATCACCGGTTCAGACTATGACCGGTGGGGAAAGGTCAATGAATGGACAATAGAAAGTGCACCAGTAGTGCTTCCAGTCTTTCCTTTTCCGGAAAACCCTCCCCATCACTGGGAAGGAAGCCTTCTTGATAGTGTTGCTGTACAAGTTGAACAGCTTCCTACCCCACCAGGCCAGGGTGGAGAGCTTCCACTAAGAGTTACCTGTACCGGGCCAGGCAGTGTCTACATGAACGAACCGCCTGCTCTTACTGTTTACGGCAGTGCAAATCTTCTTGCTGTAAACAGTGGGTCTGCAGGAAACAAGAAATGGTGGGATTTTGTTCTGGAACCGGAGGAGCTTGGTTATTGTGTTCTTGGTCCGGATTCCATTGTATGGCTGAATCGCAGAAGTTATACCTACCGGAATGTCTCAATTCTACCATGCACATTGTATATTGCATCTATACCATGGGCAGATAGAGAAATTGAGCTGAGTGATGCAGACGGTGATAAATCACCGTTGTGCTGGGTCACAGCCGGTGGAATTGGTATTCTTGTGTTAACTGTTCTGCTGGTTGTAACAGTGAAGAAGAGAGATAACCAACTAGCTTCAGTGGCAGGTACCAGTGATATTGATGAGCTTCTTACAGTACTGGAAGGTGAGTTATCAAGACTGCTTACTGGTAAAAAGGAATACCTTGGTTACGAGGAACTTGACGAGTTGCTTGACCGTTGCAACACCGACAGTTTTCTTGCCAGGCGCATACTCAGATTCTGGAGAGACCTTGAACAATCACTTTCAGACAGAGAAATATCGGGACCGGCTTTCGAAAAGTTAAAAACAATTGCGGACGAGCTTTTGTACACGTTGCGCAAAGACCTAAAAACAAACGATGAAAAGGAATAGCATATTATGAGCGGAATCTTTCAGTGGTATCTGGAAACGGTGACAAAGTACCCATTTCACGCGGCATTCATTCAGTTTGCCATACTGGGAATGGTAGGAGACTGGATTGCCGCAACTGTAGTGCGTAAGAAATTCTCATACACACCTGTCAAATTTGTGCTAAAAATGCTGGGATGGGGAATTCTGGGGCTTATCATAAAGGTTGGTTTTATCGGCATGCACGGCTTCACCGGAGCAATCTTCACGAAGTTCGGCTGGCCGACAACAAGTCCCATATTTGTTGCTTTCTGCATGAGCACATTCACAAATCTTCTTTTCGGTCCTCAAATGATGTTTTTCCACCGCTGGGAAGACAACCTGATGCAGGGTACAAAAGGCTACAAGGGAATGAGTATTGCCATAAAGAGCCTTATCTGGTTCTGGATCCCTGCTCATACAGTTACCTTCAGTATTGCCAACCATGATGTACAGGTGGGGCTTGCGGCAGCATGGTCTTTAGTTCTGGGGCTTATACTTGGAATAGCAAATCGAAAGAGTTAAGTCCGGTATTGACTCTTCATGAGCTATGGCGTATTATGTTGTTAGTTTAGTACGTCTCTCATGGAGGAAAACATGAATACCAAGCTAACTTTGCGAATGGACGAGTTTCTCATTGAGTCTGCGAAAGAGTACTCAGTGCGAACCGGGAAGTCTCTTTCCAGGATTGTTGCTGACTTTTTCAGAGTTATCATAGAAGAAAAACTGGAAGAAG
>JAGLQD010000027.1 GCA_023136985.1 Candidatus Sabulitectum sp.
TTTGTACCGTGGGAAGAGTGGCTTGGTATGGAGATAGATCCAGAGAGCCTGAAAAACTACACAGAATCAGAAATACTGGCTCACTGTATCTGGGAGATGACTTTCTATGGCTTCAATCAGACTCATATTAGTGAGCAGAAAGCAGAACTGGATCGCAGAGCAGAAGAAATTGATAACATGACTGAAGAGGAGAGGAAAGAAAATCTTATCCCCTGGGAACAGGTTATGAAAGAATTGAAGCAATCGGAAAACTAACCGGATGGCTGTCGGACAGGCTTTTCATCAGTTATTTTGTTTCAATAAGGTGTATCATTTTTACTGGAGATATTAATGAATAGTGCAGCTTCACCGAAGAAATCATTCTTTGGCAGGGAAAGAGAACTCTCTGAGCTTACAGACAGTCTTATGGATACAGAGTGCCGCATTTTAACAATAACCGGTATTGGTGGAATTGGCAAAACAACACTAGCCCTCAGGCTGGCAGAAAAAATTCAGGGCCACTTTAGAAATGGTTTTTGCTTCGTCCCTCTGGCTGATCTGGAGCATTCAGGTCAGGTCGCTCCTGCTATTTTGTCTAAACTTGGATTCAGAGTAACCAATGGCAGTATTACCAGCCAGTTACCGGAATTGTTAAAAAACAAAAACATTCTGCTTGTGCTTGATAACTTTGAACACTTGATAGGGGCTGCACTTCTTCTGGAGAAGATCTGTCTTGCTGCAGAAAGTGTAAAGCTTCTGGTAACCTCAAGAACCCGACTGAACATTGCGGATGAATCCGTCTTCGAGCTTTCTGGAATGCATGTCCCAAGTGAAACTACGCCTGAGATCATGTTTTCATCTGCACCTGTCAGATTGTTCCTATCAAACCCTGAAGCAGACAGCAGACTGGATGTTGATGATCTGAAAACGGTGACTGAGATCTGCAGAGAAGTGGAAGGTGTTCCACTTGGCATCGTGCTTGCATCCTCCTGGATGGATCGGATGACCCCTTCTGAGATCATGTCTGAGATATCAGGGGAAGGCAGGCTTCTGCAGAGAGAGACAAACAGCAGAGAAAGAAGACACAGTAGTCTGCGAAGGGTTTTTGACTACAGTTGGATGCTGCTCACTAAGGAAGAAAGGATCACTTTTTCTGAGATCTCCATATTCAGGGGATGTTTTAACGTTGAAGCAGTCGAGTTTATCACCGGCAGGTCACGTGATTCCATAACTGGTCTATGGAATAAATCCCTTCTTCAGACTGAGACTGCAGGAAGGTTTTTACTTCACCCTATGCTTCATGATTTCAGCTCAGCAAAATTGGAGAACCACCATAGTCGCCGAGAAGCCCTCTTCACAAGGCATGCAGAATACTACTG
>JAGLQD010000270.1 GCA_023136985.1 Candidatus Sabulitectum sp.
GGTACCGGTCTTGGTCTTGCAGTAACTTATGGTATCGTGAAAATGCACAGAGGGCAGATCACAGTGGATTCCAATGCCGATCCTCATTCCGGGCCCACAGGAACCACTTTTACGGTTACTCTTCCCAGAAGAGGGCCGGAGAATTAATAAAGGAGATATCCTATGACTGAAATAAAGAAAGTTCTTGTTGTGGATGATGATTCCGATTTTCTCATTCAGACCGAGATGATGTTTTCCACAAGAGGTTATGAGGTTATCACTGCTCCTGGAAGAAAGGAAGCAGAGGAAACATTTGATTCATTCACTCCGGGCATCGCAGTGATCGACCTGATGATGGAAAATGATGATGACGGGTTTGTGCTGGCATACCGCATCAAGAAGAGATTTCCTGAATGTGTTGTGATCATGGTGACAAATGTTACAGGAGAAACAGGCATTCAGTTTCCAGGTGAAGATGATTCTTCCGGCTGGATCAATGCCGATGCAATTCTTTCCAAGCCGGTAAGATTTGAACAGATCCAGGAAGAACTGAACAAGATAGAGAGCCGTTAGTATCATGGCAGAAAAAGTACTTTCTCTGCTGATCGTTGACGACGAAGAAGGTATGCGACTGGGTGTTAAGCGCTCCTTGCGGCATTTCTCCATGGAGGCAGAGGATACAGGCGATATTGTAAAATTTGATGTAACCGAGGCTGCGTCAGGTGAGGAAGCAATAGCTCTGATGAAAGAGTCATCCCCGGATATAGTCCTGCTTGACAACAAGATGGACGGGATCTCGGGTATTGAGGTTCTGCATTGGATAAATCAGAATGATCTTGACCTGATGGCCATAATGATCACTGCTTACGCATCCATCGAGACTGCCATATCAGCAACAAAGCAGGGGGCGTATGATTTTCTGCCCAAGCCGTTCACTCCGGCGGAGCTGAAGGTTTCTGTCAGGCAGGCTGCAGCTCACCTGGTTACACTGCGCCAGGCACGGGAACTGGAGCGGGAAAAGAAGAGGGTAAGATTCCAGTTCATCAGTGTTCTGGCCCACGAGTTGAAAGCACCACTGGCTGCTATTGAAGGCTATCTTTTCCTGCTTCGTGACGGGATTGGAATGGATGACCCCGCTGTTTATGAGAAAGTGGTTGGAAGAAGCCTTACAAGGCTGGGCGGCATGAGGAAACTGATCTACGATCTTCTTGACCTAACCAGACTTGAGTCCGGTCAGAAGAAGAGAGAACTTTCTTCAGTTGATGTACTGGAAATTGCAGGGATCAGCATGGAAACCATGAAGCCGGAGGCTGACAGACGGGGAATCACAATTTCTATTGAGGCCACCTCAGAAGAGATTTCAATGGTTGCAGACAGCGGTGAATTGGAGATAGTGCTGAACAACCTTATTTCCAACGCAGTGAAATACAACAAAGACTCAGGGCGTGTTACTGTAAAAGTGATGGATGAGCCTGAACTGGTCCGGTTTGCTGTAACAGATACCGGTATTGGAATGTCGGAGAACGAAGTGGAGAAGCTGTTCGGAGAATTTGTAAGAATAAAGAATTCGAAAACCAGAGACATTCTGGGCAGCGGTCTAGGGCTTTCAATAATGAAAAGAATTGCGTTGCTGTACAATGGAGAGGTAACAGTTGAGAGCACTCCTGACGTGGGCTCTACATTTACTGTTACACTGCAGAAAACCTGAAAAAATAGTATCACAGAGGTAAATGCTGCTGTGATATTTAAGGAAAGCAATGAAACGGGAATTATCAAAGAACTGTAAGGATTTCATAAACGATCAGGCAATTGAAGACCTGGTTGCTGAAACAGTGGAGAATGCTTCCCATGTTCGAGAGATCATCGCAAAAAGCCTGAACAAGGAAGCTTTGACAGTGGCTGAGACTGCTGCGTTGCTTGCGGTGAAGAACAAGGAACTTCTTGAGGAGATATATGACGCTGCCCGCACATTGAAGAAGAATGTATACGGGAACAGGATCGTTATTTTCGCCCCTCTGTATACAGGCAATCTCTGTGAGAACGACTGCGGCTACTGCTCTTTCAGAAGATCTTCAAAAACCACAGTACGCAAGACACTGAGTGATTCAGAGATAGTTAAACAGGTGGAAGCGCTGGAAGATGCAGGGCACAAGCGTCTTATACTTGTCTGCGGTGAACACTCCAGTTATACCCCTGAATACATTGCAGGAACTGTTGAAATGGTCTATTCGGTAAAAAAGGGTAATGGCGACATAAGAAGGGTAAACATCAATGCCGCCCCTATGGATACCGAAGGTTACAAACTTGTAAAAGAAGCCGGTATCGGTACATATCAGATTTTCCAGGAGACATACAATCACAAAGCATACAGAAAGTATCACCCTTCGAATACAAACAAGGGAGACTATCTGTACCGCCTGGACGGTCTTACCAGGGCCTATGAGGCAGGCTGTGACGATGTGGGCATAGGAGCTCTCTTCGGTCTTTATGACTGGCGTTTCGAAGTGCTTTCCATGGTGACCCATGCACGGTTCTTTATGGACAGATTCGGGTGCGGGCCGCATACTGTGAGCTTTCCCAGGGTTCGCCCGGCTCACGGGGTTAAGCTTGATGAGCAGTATCTTGTTTCCGATGACGAATTCAAAAGGCTTGTGGCGATACTGCGGCTGGCCATTCCCTACACCGGTATGATCTTAACCGCAAGAGAAACCCCGGAGATACGCAGAGAGGTAATGGAGTTCGGTGTGTCACAGATAGATGCCGGGACCCGTATTGATCTTGGGGGATATACAAATCATATGAAACAGGAAATGAACAAGGAACAGTTTCATATCGGCGACTCCCGCACCATGGATGAGATAGTTCGTGAGCTTTTGAACACAGGATACATTCCAAGCTTCTGTACATCATGCTACCGTGCCGGGCGTACCGGTGAGCAGTTCATGGAATTTGCCATACCCGGTTTCATTGAAAAATTCTGCACACCCAACGGTCTTCTCACTCTTCAGGAATATCTGCTGGATTATGCTTCTCCTGCCACTAAAGCTGCAGGCAATGTCCTTATAGCACATGAATTAAGCCGGTACTCGCATTCCAACAAGAGTGATCTTGTGGAGAAACTCAGAAAAACGCAGTTGGAAGGTGCCCATGACCTCTTTTTCTGACAGCATACAGCAGAAAACAGACTTTTCAGTTGAAGAGATATGCTCTCTTCTTGAAACAACCGGAGAAGGCAATACAGCTTCCCTGTTCAGCCATGCCTGCAGAGTAAAAAATGCACATGCCCGCCGGGGAGTTCATTTTCGAGGCATAATAGAGTTAAGCAACATCTGTGAAAGAGATTGTCTCTACTGCGGCATACGCAGAAGTAACCTTGATGTTACCCGTTTCCAGATGACAAAACAGCAGATCCTTGATGCAGCGGCGTGGACCCATAAAGCCGGGTATGGTTCACTGGTTATTCAGGCAGGAGAGCGGAGGGATGCAGGCTTCATTGATTTCATTGAAGAGATGCTCAGAGAGATAAAGAAGCTGTCAGGCGGGGCTCTGGGAATCACTCTTTCACTGGGAGAACAGAGTAAAGATGTGTATGCCCGGTGGTTTGAAGCAGGGGCACATCGCTATTTGTTAAGGATCGAAACATCCGATCCAGAGCTTTACAGGCAGATTCATCCGCCCGGATACAGTTTTGAAGAGAGAGTTGCCTGTCTGGGATTTCTTCGGGAAACCGGTTACCAGGTGGGTACCGGTGTGATGATAGGCTTGCCGGGGCAGACAGTTGCCCAGCTTGCTTCAGACATTCTGTTTTTTAAAGAGAACGACATAGACATGATAGGAATGGGACCGTACATCCCGCACCACTCTACTCCCATGTTTCAGAAACCTTTAGAGCTTAGTGTTGATTCCCGGTTCAAACTGGGGCTGAATATGATTGCCGTCACCAGGATAGTGCTGAGAGATGTGAACATTGCAGCAACCACTGCATTGCAGGCTCTGAAGAGTGATGGAAGGGAGCTGGGATTACAAGCCGGGGCAAACATAATAATGCCCAATGTAACAAGTACTGAATACCGCACCGGCTACCAGCTTTATGACAACAAGCCATGCATGGATGAGAATTCAGAGGTATGCAGAGATAATCTTGTTGCAGGGATAAAGAATGCAGGGGAGACCGTGATCTACGGTCAGTGGGGTGACTCGAAGCACTTTTGCAAGAGAAAAGGCATTGAATCTTCACATGATTCGGCCACGGTCAGCCAGTTATCCGGACACGCGAGGAGGCTAGAGCAATGTTAAAAACTCCCAGAGGCTTGAGGACGCAGATAGGCATCTTTGGAAGACGGAATGTGGGAAAGTCCACATTCATGAATGCTTTGACCAGGCAGAATGTATCCATTGTTTCTGATGTTCCAGGCACCACCACCGACCCAGTTCAGAAGGCAATGGAATTGCTGCCCCTGGGGCCGGTGCTTCTTGTGGACACAGCTGGGCTTGATGATGGCGGTGTGCTGGGCACAGAGCGTACTGCAAGAACGAAAAAGTTCCTTGACCGTGCGGATGTGGCAGTAGTAGTAAGTGATTCCTGCAACTGGGATGAATTCGAGGAAGATCTGGTCAGAAAATTTCTTGTGACAGGTACTCCGCTGCTGGTGGTTTTTAACAAGGCAGATCTGTTTCCGGAGCCACCTGAACGGGCTATTCCTTTTCTATCGGAGAAGAATGTTCCATACTTACAGATCTCTGCTGTTAACCCTCATGCGGCTGAATCAATCAAAGCAAAGCTCATCCGGATCCTTCCTGACAGTTTCTTTATTCCCACTACAATTCTTGGTGATCTTATAAACCCCGGGGATAATGTGGTGCTTGTTACCCCCATTGATTCAGAAGCCCCAAAGGGAAGACTGATCATGCCCCAGGTACAGACCATCAGAGATATTCTGGATAATCAGGCCTACTGCACGGTTGTTCAAGAGCGAGATCTCCCCAATGCGCTGAATAACATGAAGAAAAAGCCAGCACTGGTAATTACCGATTCTCAGGCCTTTCTCAGTGTTGCGGAGAATACTCCCGATGATGTGCCGCTGACCTCTTTTTCAATTCTTTTTGCAAGATACAAAGGCGATCTGCAGACATTTGTGGATGGAGCAAGGTCGATTGAAAAGCTGAAACCCGGCGACAAGGTTCTTGTGGCAGAGGCCTGTACCCATCACCCCACAGTGGATGACATAGGTACAGTGAAAATTCCAAAGTGGCTTTCACAGCATGTGGGCGGTGAACTGAACTTTTCATTTACCAGGGGACACGACTTTCCTGAAGACATTTCCTCTTTCAAATTAATTATTCACTGTGGAGGATGTACATTCAATCCCAGAATGATGGCCTCAAGAATTATGACATGCAGAGATGCAGGTGTTCCAATAACAAATTACGGTGTTGCCATATCCTATTCGCTTGGAATATTCCACCGGGCTCTGGGGCCGTTCAGTAATTTGTCGGGTATGGAAAAGTAGTGGAAGTAGATTCCAGTATTCCCACGATCATAGGACAGTGATCCATGATGCAGGGTGTGAAATCAGCATGAGTTTGTCATATTCAGGATGTGGCGTTATACAGCAAAATCAGTTAGATAGGTGTAACTTTGACAAGAGGTTTCAAATTGTTATGTATCAATACGTTAGCATCTTTATTGCAGGGGCTTTACAGGTGTGAGTTTTTACTGCATAATCCGGTAGTGTAAATATGGAGGTGTGTCTTTCTGAAGCAGGGCTCTGGTCTTGTCAAATTAGGAAAGGCAGGTGTCTTTTATTTGCATTATTTATGTTCATATGTCGTTCCTGCTGATGATTTCGCCGGTTGTTTGATGTCCGAAACGTCAGTAGAGATGTGCTAATATTTGTTGATGATTGATTGATTTGTTTACCAGCGCAATACATTTGTCTGAGCTTTTCGGCAGAATGGAGGGAAGTACTTGCCGGAGCAGAAGTTAAGAAACTAACAGTAGTTCGCATGTGGATGCGCAGCAATTCCTGCATTACCAGATAGGAAATTGCTGTTATTCCCGAGGTTCTGGTTTTGTACACTTATGACAAAAGCCGAGGTAATTAATGGCAGAAAATTTCGAAATAGCCATAAGAGAAATCTGTAAAAGAAACGCTGACGATCACACGCGGATGATGGATATTGTCCGTGAGGTTCAGCAGCTTTTCGGTCAGGTTTCCGGCTCTGCGATGGATATCATCGCTGATGCGGTAAATTCTCACAGGGTGGAAGTTGAAAGCGTTGTTTCTTTCTATTCCTTCCTGTCTGAAAAACCAAAAGGTAAGTTTGTTATTCGCTTATGCAACGATGTGATAGACAAGATGCAGGGCGTTGACAAGGTAGCTAAAGCATTCCAGGAGGAACTTGGCATTAACTTTGGAGAATCGACTCCAGATGGAAAGTTCACTCTTGAATGGACTCCATGTATCGGTATGTGCGATCAGGCACCTGCCGCTCTTGTGAACGACAAGATGATGACTCGACTTTCAAGCGATTCAGCCAGGGAGATCGTACAGTCACTGAAAGAAAATGGAAACGAGAATCGTCTGATACACATGCTGGGTGATGGCAATAATGCTAATCCATTAGTTAATTCTATGGTTAGCAATAATATACGCGAAAAGGGTCCCGTTATATTTGCCAACCTTGAGGCAGGGAAAGCTATTCACAAAGCGCTTTCAATGTCTGCTGTGGAAGTTATTCGAGACGTAAAGACCGCACGTCTTCGCGGTCGTGGAGGAGCAGGATTTCCTACTGGTATGAAGTGGGAGTTCACCCGCGGTGCAGAGGGTGATGAAAAGGTTGTCATCTGTAATGCCGATGAGGGTGAGCCGGGAACATTCAAAGACCGTACTATCCTTACAGAGAGACCTGACCTGATGTTTGAGGGTATGACAATCGCCGGTTATGCAATTGGTGCGAGAACCGGTGTCTTATACCTCCGAGGAGAATATGCATATCTCAGACCTTTCCTGGAGAAGATCCTGGCAGACCGAAGAAACGCTAAACTGCTTGGTATGAGCATTCTCGGGAAAACAGGCTTTGATTTCGATATAAGGATTCAAATGGGTGCCGGAGCTTATATTTGCGGCGAGGAAACTGCACTTATCAGCTCATGCGAGGGGCTGCGTGGAGATCCCAAGAATCGTCCTCCATTCCCGGCACAGAAGGGTTACCTGACCCTTCCAACCTCTGTGAACAATGTTGAGACATTCTGCTGCGTAGCACAGATCCTTGACAAGGGAGCAGGCTGGTTCGCAGAAATGGGATCAACCGGTTCCACAGGAACAAAGCTTCTCAGTATTTCAGGTGATTGCACTAGACCGGGAGTTTACGAACTGCCATTCGGCATTACAGTTGCCGAGATGCTTGTTAAGGCCGGAGCAGAGGATGCCTACGCCGTTCAGATGGGCGGACCATCCGGTCAGCTTATCGGCGAGGCTGATTTTCACAGAAAGATCTGTTACGATGATGTTGCAACAGGTGGTGCTGTGATGATCTTCAACAAAGATCGTAATCCTCTTGAAATAGCTCTCGAGTTCATGGAGTTCTTCTGTGAAGAGAGCTGTGGTTATTGCACTCCATGCCGTGCAGGCAATGAGCTGATCAAAGAGCGTCTTGAAGTAATCTTGAAGGGTGAAGGTACTCCCGATGACTTAACATACCTTGAACAGCTGGGCAAGACTGTTGCAGTCTCCAGCCGTTGTGGTCTGGGTCAAACCTCTCCCAACCCGGTTCTTACTTCGTTGAAGAATTTCCGTGGCGAGTATGAGAAACTTGTTAAGGAAAACAAGGATGGTATGCAGCGCACCTTTGACATTCACAAGGCACTTGCCACTGGTGAAGAACTTCAGGGACGCAAGTCCGTGATCTACGCTGAGTAAGAAAGGATTCCGAAATGAGCGATAAAGTAAAATTCACCATTGATGGAGTCGAAATTGATGCCACTCCGGGTCAGACCATCATGCAGGCCGCAGACGAAGCAGGGATATATATCCCGCGTCTGTGTGCACACAAAGATCTGCTTCCTTTTGGAAGCTGCCGCGTCTGTACTGTAATGGTTAATGATCGGCCTCAGGCAGCCTGTACACAGCCTGTTTCACAGGGTATGAATGTTGAAAGCGAAACTGAAGAGCTTCGCCAGATTCGCGTTAATCTGGTTGAGATGCTTTTTGTTGAGGGCAATCACTACTGTCCTTTCTGCGAGAAGAGCGGTAACTGCGAGCTTCAGGCTCTTGGTTACAGGCTTGGCATGCTTGCTCCGAAGTATCCGTACATGTTTAACAAGCATGATGTAGATGCCAGTCATCCGGATATCTACATCGATCACAACAGGTGCATTCTTTGCGCCAGGTGTGTTCGTTCTTCCAAAGAACTTGACGGTAAGAATGTATTTCAGTTCGTGGGACGGGGGATCCACAAGAAAGTGGCTTTCAACTCTGACACTGATCTTGCTGCCACAAATGTCTCTGTTTCAGACAAGGCAATAGAGAATTGCCCGGTGGGTGCCATTCTCAAGAAGCGTACTGGCTATGCCGTACCCATCGGGAAACGCAAGTATGATTCCCAGCCTATCGGGTCTGATATTGAGGCCCGTAAAACCGCAGCGAAGTAAGGATGAGGTTATAGATTATGGCAAAACCAAAAATAGCTACCGCATCACTTGCTGGATGCTTCGGTTGTCACATGTCCCTGCTGGACATAGATGATCGTATTCTTAAACTGGTGGAACTGGTTGATTTTGACAAGTCTCCAGTTGATGACATCAAGAAGTTTACCGGGCGTATCGCTGTAGGTCTCATAGAAGGCGGATGCTGCAACGAAGAGAATGTACACAACCTTCAGTACTTCCGCGAGAATTGTGACATTCTTATTTCTCTGGGAGAGTGTGCGATAATGGGTGGTATTCCAGCCATGCGTAATACTATTCCATTGAAAGAGTGTCTTGATGAAGCC
>JAGLQD010000271.1 GCA_023136985.1 Candidatus Sabulitectum sp.
TCGGTATCACCACCCATGTTGGGAACACCAAGAGCATTTCCGTACTTCCATATACCCTCAACAACGCCCCTGACAATTCCTCGTGTTGTCTCACCCTTACTGCCCTCCGGGTCGCCAAAACGAAGAAGATCCATTGAGCCTGTAACCCTTGCTCCCATACAGTAAACATCTCTGACTATGCCGCCTATACCGGTGGCAGCTCCTTCAACTGGAAGAACCTGTGAAGGGTGGTTATGGCTCTCATGAGCAACCACAAGATCCCATTCAACACCGTCATGGTGGCAGAAGCTCACCACGCCGGCATCCTCTCCCGGGCCAATAACAACCCCGGGCGAATCTGTGGGTAATGTTTTTAACACCGGTTTGGAGCTTTTGTAAGAACAGTGCTCACTCCACATGGTATCAAACAGATGGAACTCAAGCGGAGTTGGCATTCTATCAACGTATCCTGCCAGCTTTTCAGCCTCTTCAAGAGTCATTGCAAGACCACGGGAGGAAACTTCGCTCTTCAGCTCTTCTCTGCCTGGTTTCTTTGACATTCTACCTTCCCATTCGTTTATATCTCGTAGTAACCTTCGAATTCCATTGTTTCCTGTGATTTCAATCGATCGAGCAGATCCATAGCAGCCTGCCTGATGCCTCCCTCTACAACGATGCTTCTTATTTGAACAGAACCTACATGAGTTCCATTGTCACCTTTGAGTATTGGAAGTTCTCCCCCAAGCTTTCCGGTTACAGATTTAACTCCATCTTCATCCGTTCCCGGAAGAAGAAGAATGATTGTTCCCTGTCCTGTCCTGATTCCCAGATCTATATTGCGAAGAGACGCAAAAAGATGTTTAGCGGTAACACCCATTGTCTCCCTGCTTGTGGTACTTCCCTCTGCCTCTGCTGATTCAACCTGAAGTTCAATTACCGCAAGAGAACTGCCGAATCTTTCAACTCGCTCAAGCTCATTCTCAAGAGCGGGCTCCAGTGCTATTTTTCCCATAAAGCCTGTTTCAGAATCGAGATTCGAAGATCTTCCAAATCGCTCAAGAAGTCTTACATTTTCCAGAGCCGCTGCACCAACCGCAGCAAGAGCCCGAAGAGTCTCTCTTCTCATTGAGCCCTTATCCCCGAATGCCCCTGCAGTGATAACGCCGTAGAGAACACCTTCCACCTGCATAGGAGCAGCATAATCCGGCTTAAATCCAGGAATATCACTCATGACAATACTTCTTCTGACAAGAACACTTTCCTTATCCAGTTCGCCTCTAAACAAAAGTCTCCCGGTTTCTGCAGCAAGACCTACAAATCCGTCACCGAGGCCCAGGTTCATGTGCTCTCCCAGTATATCCGAAAGACCGGTAGACGCAGCAAGCCCAAGTCTGGCCCCTGTTCTGTCTGAAAGAAAAACTGCTGATTCCCCTGCCTTCAAAAGACTCTGACAGGCTCTGTTGATGTAGTCCACAACCTCATCACTGCTCCTGCCGGTGAATATCATTTTTACAAGATCTGGAAACAACAGGATCAGATCACTTCCCGCCTGTTGCCCTTTCTCAAATTCCTGTTCTTTCAGCCTCAGTTTTGATATCTCAGAGTTGGCTCTTCTTACAGATCTTGTAAGAAGTGCCGCAGCTTCTGAGGCAACTTTCTCTTTCCTGTGCATCAAATTCAAGCAGATCAAGAACGCAGTCGCGGCTCCCACCAGAAGCCCGGTAATCAGTCCAACAACCATAACTCCCCCTTCCCGCAGCACTGGAACATCAACTGAGCCCAAGTCTGCCCAGAATATATTCCTCGTTCCGCAGATGATTGTCTATGGTACAGATATTACTAAGTTCTTCTTCAGGAACAACCCCTGTAACTTCTTCCTGGGCAACAGCCGCCTCAGCAAAGGAATTGCCGCTTTCCATAGCGTCCATTGCAATCTTCTGAACAAGAGCGTACGACTCTTCTCTTGTCAATCCGTGCCTGACCATTGCAAGCATTATTGACTGTGAGAAATATCTGTCGCCGGCTCTTTCAACATTGAAGGCCACAGAACTCTCTATTATCCTCAACCCTGAAGCAAGATCTGCTGCTTTACGAAGACCATAAAGAGCTACACCACAAGCATCGGGAAAAATAAATCTCTCGGCTGCAGAGTGGCTTATATCTCTTTCATGCCAGAGAGCAGTGTTCTCCAGACCGACCTGAAGGTAACCTCTAAGAAGTCTGGCAAGACCGCAAAGCCTTTCTCCCACTATTGGATTACGCTTGTGAGGCATGGCACTGGATCCTTTCTGACCCTTGCCGAACCGTTCCTCAACTTCGCCAACCTCGGTTCTCTGAAGGTGTCTGCATTCTGTGGCAAATCTTTCCATGGCACCGCCAATAGCCGCAAGAGCATAAAGAAACTGGGCATGTCTGTCTCTTGCCACCACCTGCGTAGGCACTTCCTCCACTCCCAGGTTCAACTTCTCACAGACAAATTCTTCAACTGAAGGATCAAGATATGCATAAGTGCCCACCGCACCTGAAATTGTTCCAACGCAGGAAGAATCCAGACCGTCTTCAAGTCTCTTCATGCACCTCAGGTACTCCGCATAGTGCCCGGCAAATTTCAGTGCCATTGTTGTTGGTTCAGCATTCATACCATGGGTTCTCCCCATGCATACAATACCCTTTGACCTGCGAACAAGCCCAGCCAGCGCTTCCCCATAGTTCTTAAGAGCCTCTTTTATAAGAACACCGGAATCGCGGATCTGCATGGCCATACAGGTATCGAGAATATCACTGGAAGTCATACCGTAGTGAATATGACGACTTTCAAGCCCGAGAGATTCTGACACAGAAGTAAGAAACGCTATCACATCATGATGGGTAACTGCCTCGATCTCATCCACTCTTTCTTTGTTGAAAGCGGCATTGCGCTGGATCTTCTCAAGATCTTCCAGTGGAACCAGACCGGCTCTATGCCTGGCCTCCACTGCCAGGATCTCGATTTCAAGCCATCTGGAGTACCTTGCCTCCGTGGTCCATATTTCTGTCATCTCCGGTGCTGCATATCTATCGATCATGATAACTCCTAAACTAACGCGGCATTGCCGTGCCGGAAGTAAGCCCGGCGTAGATCCAGGCGAATAGTGATTTTTCAGGAACGTAAATTCTGTACCATTCCGCTGCTTCTCCTGTAACCATAAGACTGTCTCCTGCATGAGCAGAGCCCACCACCGCATACTGAGTTCCAGGACCCTGCCTGAGATTTACGATCCTTCCAGTGACAACAACAGGTTGAAAGGGACTGGGAAGGGGATTGGGAATTGGTTCCGGTGTGGACTCCCCGGTGGACAGTTCTGTACCGCATCCGGAAAGAATTATAAAAATTGCAAGAACAACTGTAAGTGACTTCATAAAAAAACCTCTCAAATGCTGCATAGCAGATATGGTATAAGGCCTGCAATTGCCAGGCTGCCGTCAGAGATAACCCTTACAGACAATTCCGACGGGAATGCTTCTTTCTCAAGACGGAGGTATGCCAGTATGAGAAGAGCAGGAGCAATGAGAAAACCCAGAGAACACACGGGAAACTTTCCGGCAAATACAGCGCTCAACTGCACTACTCCTCCTGCAGCAGCACTTGCCAGCAGGATCTTTCTGCACCGAACGGCTCCAAGGTGCAAAGGAAGGGTGTCCATGCCAAGAAGAGCGTCTCCCTGAAGATCCACAAGGTCAAGAAAAAGAGATCTGCTAAAAAAGAGAAATGCAAGAGATGCTGGCCATATCAACAGTCTCAGGCTGAGATCAAGCCCTGCAAGGTACACCGCAGGAAGAATACAGACAAGAAAACTCCAGGCCAGAGTGAACATTATTTCACGGGACCCTGGTATTGTTCGAAGCAGATCAAAAAAGTTGTTCTTTCTCAGCAGAGGCAAAGCGTACAGAAAGCAGAAAAGAGTTGCCACAAAGGTCCAGAGAAGCCATGCAGTACCAAGTGAGAATGAAAGAATCACAGCGCCTATAAAGCTCAGTGATGCAATCAAAAGCATGATCCTCTGGTGTGTCTGGAAGAATTCCTGCCTTTTCTGGCTTGTGGTGGTAACCTGCCTGCACTCAAGAACCGCAGTAAAATTGGTGAATGACCACAGAAGAAAACCTGCTGCAAGCCCTGCTGTGATCCATCCTGTTCCACCAAGCGTCTCTCCCTGAGCAAGGGCGATCAGTACGGCGATCATGGGAATATGAATACCGCTGAATATCATGGTCCTGAATATTTTACGAATCCACCCGGCACCTGTTGATTCGCCCTGGATCTCCAGGAGGCGCTCACGAACTTTTCTTATACTCCATCCCGGAGTGGAAGCTCCAGCGGATAAAAGAACTCTTCTGTACTGCCCAAAAGATTCCGCATCCAGCTCAGCATGGGATTCTATTTTAAAAACCGGCAGGCCTGTCTCACCTGCAATAGATGCAAGTCTTGCGGTGTTCGCGCTGTGTCTTCCACCAACAACAACAACAGCATCAACTCTGCCTAGAAGCTCTCTCAACTCTTTCTGACGTCTGGCTGTGGAATCGCAGATAGTGTTTGCGAATTCAATGGTCTGCCATCTGCTTTTTAAGGTTGAGAGTATTTCCAGGAATTCTTTGCTGTTCTGCGTGGTCTGGGAGAGCAGAAACGGTTTCTTCAAGTCAGGAAGAGCGAGTACATCATCAACGGTTGAAACCACTCTACCGGAAGAACCCGCAGAAGAGAGAATGGCTTTTACTTCATGATGGCCAGAGTCGCCAAAGATTATCACATCGTATCCCAGCTTTGACATTTTTGTTGCAATAGCAAGAGCTCTTCCAACCCGGGGGCATGTAAGATCTTTCAGATGAAGAGGAAGTTTTCTAAGACGCTTTCTTTCTTCCACTGTAACCCCGTGGGTTCGCAGAAACAAAGTGCCTCCACTCAGATCCCATGGCTCAGGAGACGTTCCCACGCCTCTGTCTTTCAGTGCTTCTATTACCTGAGGATTGTGTACAAGCGGACCGTAAACACGAAAGGGGCCTTCACCCCTCTTTATCTCTGTTACAACGCTGTCAACCGCTCGACGGACTCCCCAGCAGAAACCTGCAGTCTTTGCAACTATTACACTCATAGGGCAAAGATACAAAAAACCCGTCTGTTGCCGTTAGCGATTTATTAAAATGCAGCCTTGAGCGAGCCCCATGTTGTACCACTGAGAGCCCAGTACCAAGCAACTGCAGTAAAATAATCGCCAATCCATGGTTCCCAGATTGTGAAATCATCACTGCGAAAACTGTGACCCCAAGGGAACTCATCGCTAATACTCGCAGGCCACCCGCCGGCACTCATCTCGGTGTTGGCAAGTACCCAGAAGTTTGCCTCTGTTTCGACAGTTGCTGAGTATGTTGCATAAACAGGTGCATAATGCACTGCTGTTATAAGTGTCTGATTCAGTTGGGTAACAGGAGCCATAGCATCGCCGTTCCAGATCTCGATGTAAACATCGGAGGTATCCCACGGGTAGCTTGCGTGGTGGTAGAACCAGAACTCTGATACATCCACTAGCATTCCACCCATGCCGGGGATGAAATCCTCTGTGTTAAACCATACACCTCTGTACTTGCCTTCCCATGTAAGCCAGTATGGCGTACCATCGTCATACCTGAACCAGTCAGTATCTGTTCTCTGCACAGGATCCAGATCAACCGATATCTGCCCTGCGAAAGCAGCCTGTGCAAGCACAACAAAAATTAGTACGAACATTTTCATATTCATAATCATAATCAACACCTCATTTCAGCATAACACATACACAATATGTCTTCATTCAAGTGTCAGTGACTTGACCATACTGTATCAGCTACTAAAATGCAACCTTGGGTGAAGTCCATGTTGTGCAATTAAGGCCTCAGGATCAACTTCGACAGCTGCGAAGTAGTTACTGAGGCCGGTTGGTGGAGTCCAAGGTTCCCAGATAATGAAATCGTCACTGTGGAAACTGTCATGTATTGTGAAGTAGTGAAAAGAAGGCCGACCCCCCGAAGGGAGCCGGCCTTAACAATTAACTGTACTTGGTCAGTAACTAAAATGTAGCCTTGAGTGAACCCCATGTTGTGCCGTCGAGCGCAAGAGGATCAACTTCAACTGCCATAAAGTAGTTGCTGATTCCCGTTGGTGGAATCCATGGCTCCCAGATGATCAAATCATCACTGTAATAACTGTGAGATACAGCAGAACCGGCACCGTCGCCAAGAGATGAAGGATATGCCTCGGCACTCATCTCTGTATTGACAACAAGCCAGAAGTTAGCCTCTACCTCAACTCCTGGGGAGTATGTGGCATAAACAGGTGCATAATGCACAGCTGTAAGCATTGTCTGATCGAGCTGAGCAACTGGACCCATGGAATCGCCGTTCCAGAGTTCGATGTAAACATCAGAGGTATCCCATATTTTGCTTGTGCCGTGGTAGAACCAGATTTCCGACTGAAGCACTTCTGCTCCGCCAAAACCGGGA
>JAGLQD010000272.1 GCA_023136985.1 Candidatus Sabulitectum sp.
CCGTATGGTTTGAATTCAACCCTTACTTCATGACCGAGATGCGCAGAGGAAATTACACTGTTCCAGTCATACAAAACCGGGCACGGCAGAACATCAGATGCATTCCGACCCTTTACATCCTTCTCACGGGGACCGAAGAGATGAGTCATTCTTGTGTTCCAGCGAAGAATTGTACCATCTGGAGCAAACCCCACCACGCCACCTGCCATGTCCGCAACAAGATCAAAATCCACCATACGCTCAGCAATTATGGTAACAGTGTTGCTTGAGCCTGTCTTTCCCGGAATGATAACAAGGGATAACTCTTCGTCTCTGAAAATTACAGTTCCCTCAATTAAGCTTTTTGCAACAGATGCAGGGAGCAAGCCGAACGGATCTGTGGCACTGGTAAGTTTGTCTGCGTTGATGCCAAGCACAGCAAAAAGATCACCGTCCACCAGCATTTCGCCGGAGAACGGTGCAAAAGTCAGTCTTGCCCAGGAACTGGATCCAAAGGACATGAATTAGAGATCACCCAGAAGACATGATACACCAAGAGTAAACATTGTAGAAGAATCATCCACCCTGTCAGATTGTTCATTTGGGAAAGCGGTATTCTTTCTGGCCTTGAATCGACTTAACAACCCTCCACCCACAGTAAATCTGTTAATGCGAAGATCAAAACCAAGCCCGAAACCGAGACCTGCTCTGTTGGCAACCCGGTTATCATCAAAGCTGACTGAAGTCAGCGCATTCATTGTTTCTGTAAGAGGCATCTGAAAAAACAAGTTGCCCAAAAATCGGTTATCATCAAAGGGCGAGGCTACCTGAGCTTCAAAACCTACTGTAGTATTTTTCAGATGGGGTGCAAGAGCGCTTGCGCCAAAAGCTATAATGTCGTCCATATAATCGGTTTTAGAGGAATATGACACGCCGGATTTGAATATCTCACCGGTAAGAGCTGCACCGGCATGCCAGGCAAATGCCTGATCTTCTTCAGTCCAGTATGCTGATGAATCCGGTATAAGGAACAGATGGCTGTTGAATTCATAATGATATTCAGCGTCCACCGTCCTGAGGCCACCGGAAAAACCTACAGAAAACTGATCTGTAACAGCTGCTGAGATACTGCCCAGTGTTTCCCACTGCGACCCGCTGGCATAAAGCACTGCTACACCAAGCTCTGGATCACTTGGGTCATCGTAAACGGTATGTGATCCCTCATAACCGAATTCGCCTATTTTAGCTATGCCTGCACCAATCACTAACGGCCCAAGTGGATAAACTACAGCTGCTGTGCCGTTGTCATTGGTCATATATGTTCTTACTGTCTTTTCAATATCGGTTTGTATTACTCTTTCTGACCACTGAATAGATGAACCGGCAAGTTGAATGCCCGAAGAGAGAAAAGCAGTCTGAGCAGGATTGAAGAAAATACTGGCAGCCTCGGTTATTCCAAGGGCACGGACAGAACCAAGAGCAGTTGTTGACGGAGTGATTCCCGGAATAACAGTTCCCTTTGTTATAGAATCATAATAGCCGAATCCAAATGCCTGAGTGGCTAAAACAGCAAGGGCAATCGAGTAGATAGCGAAGGTTCTCATTCTTTTCTCCATATCAAGAGTTAGAGTTCTATAGAAGCCCCTACGGTGAAGGCTGTCACTATGTCGTTGATTGTTTTTGCATCCGGGAAACCGAGAACATTACTGTCTCTTGTTTCATTACCATAATTAAATGCAGCGCTTACATTAATTTTCCCCAGAGTAACAGTGGAGCCCATTGAGATTCCTAGTGCAACCTTGGAGTCTGTTCCACCACTGGATGAAAGATCCATGCCACCCCTGAAATACAGGCTATGATCCGGATGAATGCCACCGAAAATATTTGCAGACCATGCGTTATTTTCTTCTACGTCATAAAGTCTTGCTTCAATTCCAAATCCCGGGGAAAAAGCAGCGATGTTGCCAACCTTCACTGCTGCTGCAATACTTGAAGGGCAGTTCTCGCTACTGGAGGCATAGACTGCCCCAAGTGAAATATTTTCCCCTAAGGGCTGCGAAATACCGGCTTTCCAGGAAAATTCGCCCTCTTCCCTGGTCCACGAATATGAAGAATCGGGAATTGCCTCATTAAAATGATGCCAGTAGTAATCGTAATCAATATCACCTGTTCTATACCCGGCGGATACCCCCAGATTAGTCTGGCCGAACAGGGAGGTTGCAGCTCCTCCTGACATTTCCCAGACCCCACCAGTCACCGTTAAGTTTTCGAATCCCGAAATCATAGGCTCCGGATTAGTGTCGATAAAGAAATATTCTCCTTTGTATGTATAATCACGAATCTTTGCTATTCCCAGAGCAAAACAGGCGGAACCAGTGTTAAAACCTGCCTGAAAACTGGAGGCTCCAAGTCCGGCATATGTCAATGTGTGCTTACCGAGACCATCATCCACAGACTGTTTGAGAATAAGCGGGCCAATAGAAACGGAAAAAGATGGATTGTAACCGGTGAGTTCTGCGGGGTTGCCAAAAAGATTCATACCACCAACATTGACTGCAACAACACCACCGAATCCGTGAGAAACAGCATCCACACCGGGCATAGAACTGCCCAGGCCAAGTGCAGCGGGGTATCCGAAGCCCAAAGCAGTCAGAGGCAGCAGGAAAAGAGCCGCTAAAATCAAAAATACACCGTTCTTCATAATAACCTCCGGCTTTAAAGAAAAATACAACTATCCCAATAATACACTTTTTCCACCATATTCCAAACCCGTCGGCAAAAAGACTCAACTCAGAGAACACCCTCAGGCCATTTGTATAATTTTAATCATTTTAGAGAATATCGTGCTGTTTAAATCTACTTAAAAAACGAATACGAAGGATGAAGAATGGAGCCTCATGGTGAATTGCCACAGCTGCGCCCTCCCGCTATGAGGATAACCCTCATATATCGAAATTGACCAGCTATCAGGTGTCGGATCAAAAGCTCTTGCAACCTGCGGAATCAAAGACTATTTTAGCAGGCATGGTACGCACTGTGTTTGCCTGAAGGATGTTACCTTCAAACCTGCTTTCTGCGGAAAGGCGAGTATTTGTTGCTCCAGCGAAGTTATTAGTTCAACCTGCCTGCAAATTGGTACTTTATAACAAGGTATGAATGCGGGTTCACTTTAATCAGGGAGGAATCCTATGAGAAAATTTGTGTTTGCTGCAATCCTCACAACAAGTCTGTTGCTTTTCGCTTGCGGAGAGGCTGAACAGCAGCCCGATGTAGAAGAAACTGTTGAACTCACAGAAGAGTCTCCTGAAGCAACGGAAGCCTTAATTGAAGAAGTTGCGGTAGAAGTTGAAGTTGAAGAAGCTGTAGAGGAAGAATGGCCTGAAACAACCCTGCCAGAGCCGTGGCCACAGAACTTCTTTGTTCTGGATGGCATGGATGTGGTATCAGAGAGCGATGTAGACGGCAATCTTGTATTTGTCGGCAGTTATGCAGACGACACAGAACCTGGTGTGTGGGATTCTTATGATTTCTACTACGCTGGATTCCCCGGCTGGAGCGTTCCAGAAGGCATGGGTATGAGCTGTATGTCAGATGGCGGATCTCTCACAGTTATACTTGGCGGAGAAGAAGGAACCATTCTGATCAATGGAAATTATGTCGAGGGTCTTCTTACAATGACCTACACATTGACTCCTCAGATCTAAAACTGAACAGAATTCAGTCCACTGAATAGAGAAATGCCCCTCACTGAATGAGGGGCATTTCTTGAACCGTCTGAAAAACTCCTAGAAGTTCTCCTTCACATAGTCAAATCCCGCTTTTACCGCTTTGGCATTCAAGTCGATGATTGACTGCTTCTTGCCCTTGAAGAGCTTGGGCAGAAGCTTGACAACATCTTCAACCTTGAACATGCCGGTAATAGCTGCATATGCACCAATGTTCACAAGACTCTGAACTCTGATGTTGCCAAGTTTGTCATCGGCGATACCGGTTATCGGTACAGGGAATATCTTGATGTCTTTTCTAACAGGTTCTATATCGATGAGAGTGCTGTTGTAGATCAGCGTTCCACCTGGAACAATAGTCTTTTCAAATTTCTCAAGACTGGGACGATTCATTGCGAGAAGCATAGTGGGTTTTACCGCTTCTGCTGCTCCAATAGTACCGTCCTGTATATTGACTGAGCAGTTAGCAGTTCCTCCACGCATCTCCGGACCATAGCTGGGAAGCCAGGATACATTGTAGCCGTACTCCAGAGCAACACTTGCCAAAGCCTGACCAGTGACCATGATGCCCTGACCACCAAATCCGGCAACTCTTATTGACATCTTTTTGTATTCATCCGCTACATCGCCTCTTGGGAAATCCACATCCGCCTCGGCTGATATTCCAAGTTTCTTCCAGACTTCAGCAGGATCCATTACAGGTACTGGTCTGGTAATAACCCTTGCTTCATCGCCCTTATCCCTGTAGACACCCAGAGGATAAAGAGGCAGCATTTTTTCCTTGACCCATTCCATACTCTTTACAGGATCCATCTTCCAGCCGCTGGGGCAGGTGGAAAGAACCTCGACAAACTGAAAACCCTTTCTTTCTTTTGCGTTCTGAAGAGCCTTTCGAACTGCAGCACGGGTTTTCCTTATATGGGGTGCATCATGCAATGACACCCGCTCAACGTATGTTGGAGCTGTAAGCTGGCTTATAACTTCACACATCCTCATGGGATAACCATCGGTATCAACATTTCTGCCGTAGGGCGTCGTAGTTGTTACCTGTCCTTCAAGAGTGGTGGGAGCCATCTGCCCGCCGGTCATTCCGTAAATCGCGTTGTTCACAAAGAAAACAACTATGTTCTCGCCTCTGTTGGCTGCTTGAACGATGTTGTTTCCACCGATCGCCGCAAGATCACCATCACCCTGATAGCTGATGACAACCTTGTTGGGGTTTGCTCTGCTGGTAGCAGTAGCCACAGCAGGAGCACGACCATGAGCAGCCTGGAAATTACCAGTGTCGAAGTAGTAATAGGCAAACACACTGCAACCCACAGGACTGATAAGAATGGTATCGTCAACGATATCCAGGTCTTCCATGGCTTCAGCTATCAGTTTGTGAAGAATACCGTGTCCGCATCCGGGACAGTAGTGAGTTCTGTCTTTCTCCGCACCGGCTTTATGTACATAAACATCAACAAAGCCTTTTGGTTTTCTAAGCATTGTTTTCTTCATTATTTTTCCTCCCCGTAAAGCTCGGAGATCTTATCGGAGATCTCATCCGCCGATGGTACATTTCCACCCAGACGGAAGTAAAGATCACTCTTGATAACTCCGGCAAGGGCAAGGTTCACATCGTCAACCAGTTGGCCGGTTGAAAGCTCTACTGTAAGAACATGCTTGATACCGCGCTCCGGGAATGCCTCAATCTCGTTCGCAGGGAACGGGAAAAGAGTTATTGGTCTGAAAAGACCCATCTTGATTCCCTTTGCTCTTGCGTCATCAACAACGGTTCTAAGAACTCGACTGACAGATCCGTAACCCACAAGAACGATCTCCGCATCATCCATCATGTATTCTTCATACATGACTTCCTTCTCTTTGATAACTTGATATTTCCTGTGCAGAACCATGTTCCACTCTTCCAGATCATCATGATCGATGTATATGGAATTGACCAGGTTCTTATTCAAAGGCGTGCCGAAAACAGCGTAATCACTCTTGTCCGGCAGTTCTTTCACAGGCTCAGGAATTGTAACAGATTCCATCATCTGCCCGATAACTCCATCTGTGAGGACGAACACAGGTGTTCTGTACTTATCAGCAAGTTCAAAAGCCAGCATTGTATAGTCGCACATTTCCTGACAACTGTTCGGAGCGAGAACAATATTGCGATAGTTGCCGTGTCCGCCGCCTTTTACAACCTGATTGTAATCGCTCTGCTCCGGGCCAATGTTTCCAAGCCCGGGGCCTCCACGCATTATGTCAACGATCACGCATGGAAGAGCTGCACCGGCACAGTATGAGATTCCTTCCATCTTAAGACTTATTCCAGGACCTGAGCTTCCAGTCATAACCCTCTGACCGCTTCCTGCAGAACCATAAACCATGTTTATAGCAGCAACTTCACTCTCGGCTTGAACGAATGTTCTTCCAAGTTTGGGAAAAAGGGCGGCAGCTGATTCAGCCACCTCGCTTGCAGGAGTAATGGGGTATCCGTAATATGCGGTGCATCCGGCCATTGCGGCACCGTATACAGCTGCATAGTTACCTTTCATAAGCATTCTGGCCATTCTACACCTCCTTCTCGGGATCATAGTTCCTGAGGTAAACAGTTATTGCATCAGGTTCAGGGCAGTTGTAGAAACAGTTACCACAACCAACACAACCACTGCCCACATACTCTGCGTAGTGGTAGCCTTTAGAGTTCAATTTCGGTGAAAAGACAAGAACTTTCTTGGGGCAGGCAGCAATGCACAATCCACACCCCTTGCACTTATCCAGATTCACCTCTGAACGAGGGTACTTGGCATCGGTCAATTGAGGGACCTCCTTGCTAAGTTTATTACAATACAACATGTTAATAAATACGGAATTCTCTTTGTTCCTTGGGGTTCTACAATGGCATTCCTCCCGGTAAAAGTCAAGCACCGGCAATAAGAAACTGCCATTCCAGCGCTGATTATTCAGCTTTGTAAATGGCGAACTGAAAACAAGAAAGAAACAAATTTCATGAAACCCCAAAAACTAGATTCTCTTTTTCCACACCTCGTTGATATTCACATATCCCTGGATCTCCAACTCAATCTCGTCCCCGTCCCAGCAATCGATTGAAAGGCCTCTTACTCCTCTTCTTTTCATGGCCA
This sequence comes from Candidatus Sabulitectum sp., assembly GCA_023136985.1. Lineage (GTDB taxonomy): Bacteria > Fermentibacterota > Fermentibacteria > Fermentibacterales > JCC-6 > Sabulitectum. Next base: position 6,836 of record JAGLQD010000272.1, read on the forward strand.
TTTCAAGCTGTTTAAGAAACTCATGGGGCCTAAGTTCCATGGAAATTATTTGAATCGTGGTTGTATTGGAGGTTTCCCCTGTCAAATACATTTTTCCTGAAGTTCTGCCTTCAGCCTCCAGACGGTAAATCCCTTCATTCTCTTCCACCAGTTCAGGCATTGACTTCATAACAGCTTTTTTCATTCCTGATCTGCTGAGTCCAAGAGCAAAGAAGTATAAAAGAAGGAAAAGGATCCCTCCACTCCACCAGTTGAGAAATCCGCAAAGTGCCATGATCACGCTCAGAACAGCATGCAGAAGAAATACAGACCCCAGTGTCATGGAAAGAATTCTGTACTGGGACTTGGAAAAAAGCCCCTTACCCAGCCCTCCAGCCATGGCTGTGATCAGGTTCCTGCCAATTATCATTGATACCAGCAGGATAGCACCGAGAACAAGCTCCATGAGAATAATCGTACCGCCTGGGAAATCAACAAATTCACCCAGCGCTGTAATGCCTCCAAACAGCAGACCTTCCACTATCAACCCAGGCTTCTTTATTTTGAAGAAAAGAAGAATGAGGAAAGCAAAAATACCTGCTCCTGCCCCTGCTGCAGCAGAGATCAGCCCGTCCCAGAGCACATCCCCCAGAAGGAAAAGACCCAGAACCAGAAACTCAGGCCATAGCTTTTTCACAGAAGAATTCCTTACTTTGAGTTGGCGGGAAACTCTGGCTCTTTACCTGCGGAAACTGCATCTATTGCTGCAGCAAGAACTATCATGTCCTCAAGCAAAGGCTCAATGTACTCTCCAGGCAGGTATTTGCCACCAGAGTCCATTATCTCCACATGACCTGGAACAAGATGAGCAGAGACATCATTGCTGTCTATTTTGAGTCGCCCCAGCCTACCCTCCCATCTATCCAGAAACCAGTAAACAGGGGCAAGAACAGCTTTTGCTTCATCCAGCGATCTTTCTATTCTCTCTGTAAGTACAG
>JAGLQD010000273.1 GCA_023136985.1 Candidatus Sabulitectum sp.
CTGAAGATCGGAGAAATCAATAACAGGAACTGTGTTAACCGCAACGATGCTGTCGCCGGATCTGATTCCTGCTTCATAGGCAGGCATTCCAACGGAAGACTCTACAATGGTGGGCAGCAGTGGTACAAAACCTGGAATACTGTCCGGGGAAAGGTCAAAGGTAACAGTTATGGTTTCCGTGCCCCGCCGCACCAGAAAGTCTCCACTGCCCTGCTGTTCAACAAGCTGATGCATGTCGGTGTAGTTGTCTACCGGCTCTCCTGAGACCTCTAGAATAACATCTCCGGTTTCAAGACCGTTCATGTGTGTGGTACCTACAACGGTGTTGATCACCGGTACTTCAGTTCCAACTATGCCCAGAACCACAAACATCAGAAAAGCAGCCAGAACCAGATTCATCGCAGGGCCTGCAAGAACCACCAGAGCCCTCTTCCACCAGGCAACGGGAGATGCATTTTCAGTTCCAACTCCAAGATCAACCTTTACATAGCCACCCAGCGGTATAGAACCGATACAGTATTCCGTCTCTCCTGCTTTTTTCCGGAAAATAAATGGGGGAAAGCCAATACTGAATCTTTCCACTGGAAGCCCAACAGCCTTTGATACCCAGAAATGACCCAGCTCGTGGAAGAAAACGATCATTCCAAGACCAACCAGTACCGCTACAACTGAGAGCATATACGACTAACCGCCTTTCGGGCATTCTTTCGTGCTGTTACATCAACATGTATAATGTGGGCAAAATCTTCAACTGGCTCCACTGGAGTTAAGTTCAAAACCTCATCAATTACTGTGGCAATTGCTCCGAATGGCAATTCATTCTTCAAAAACGCCTTTATTGCTATCTCGTCTGCTGCATTGGCAGCTGCAGGAGCAGTACCGCCAAGATCACCTGCTGCAAGAACCGAGTAAAACGCGGGATACCGCCTCTTCTCCATGGGCTGGAATGACAAGTCGCCCCAGTCCAGAGGGTTCTCTGATGCTACGGCAAATGTGGGAAGATCCGGGTAAAGAAGCGCCCATGCAATTGGGATCTTCATATCCGGAAGACCGATCAGAGCTTTCCAGGCACCATCAGCCGATTCGATAAAGGAATGAACAATACTGCTTCTGTGGATAACAACATCCACAGGAATACCGGGGAAAAGGGCCCTGGCCTCAAGAACCTCGAATGCTTTGTTCACCATGCTTGCGGAGTCAACTGTGATCCTTCCACCCATTTCCCATGTGGGGTGGGCAAGAACCATTTTCAAAGGTGCGTCGTTTATCAGATTCAGCGGTGTGTCCCTGAGAGACCCGCCTGAAGCTGTCAGTGTAATTCTTCTTACTTTTCGAGCTTCTCCCTGGATACAGCGAAAGATGGTGCTGTGTTCGCTGTCTACAGGAATAACAAGCCCGGAGGATAAGTGTTCTTTTAAAAGATCGCTTCCAACCACAAGGCTTTCCTTGTTGGCCAGAGCAAGAGGAAGAGACATCTCCTGTGCAATAAGGCTTGCCTTCAGACCTGCGCTTCCAACAATGGCATTCAGTACGATATCAGCGCCGTCCATTGCCTTTAGCAGAATCTCATCTTCTTCCACATCACCGGAACTGGCACACATTGCATAAGCTGGAGAATACCTGTCTGTCTGCTTTTCAAGTTTGTCTCTGGAAGAACCGCAAACAATAGAATGAAGATCAAGCTCCGGGCTTTTCTCGATTACCTCAAGAGCCTGACAGCCAATCGATCCTGTTGAGCCAAGAACAGCTACCCGCCTGCTCATCAGGTAATGATTCCGAACAGATGAAGAATGACTAAAGCCACAGGAGCTACAACTACAGCACTGTCAAACCTGTCCAGTATTCCTCCGTGGCCCAGAAGAATATTACTGGAATCCTTTACACCGGCATCTCTCTTCAATGCCGACTCGAACAGGTCTCCGTAAACCCCTGCGATACCACCGGCAAGACCGAGAACGATCAACGGTACAAGGGGAATATCTGTGAAGTATCCCACGCTGAGAGAACCCACTACAGACCCCACCAGTCCGCCAAAAAAACCTTCCCAGGATTTCTTGGGGCTGACACGGGGCATCAGCTTGTTCTTCCCCATTGAAACACCAACAAAATACGCTGCACTGTCTCCTACCCAGCAGATAGCAAGCATAACCAGCACAACCCCTGGGCCCAGGTTCAGAAAAAGCCTGCCCATGAGACCAAATCCTATGGCATACAGCGAAGCAAGACCCGCAGAGCCTGCCATGCGCCTTCGGGAATGATCAGGGCCTGAACTGTAAAGAACTGTAATTGCAACAGCTGCTCCCGGGAGGATCAGCGCCGGTATCTGCATAACATGATCCACTGCTATAAAGTAGCTGCTGACACCGCAGAAGAATGCAATGAATATTCTTGAAATACTATTCAACCCTCGGGGAGTACACATTTGAATAGATTCATAACCGGCAAGCAGAGAAAGAGTTGAGAAAAGGAATAATCCCCAGATAACAGGCAGCTTGAAAAGCACAAGAAGAAACATCGCTATACCAGGAACAGCGATCAACAGGCGCTCCGTAAGTCTTGGAAACTTCATCTGTTACTCCAACCCTCCAAATCTTCTTTTCCTTGATCTGTACTGGTCCAATGCATTATGAAGCTGCTCCGCATGAAAATCCGGCCAGAGAACCGGAGTAAAGACAAATTCGCTGTATGCGGATTCCCATAAAAGAAAGTTGGAAAGACGCTGTTCACCACTTGTCCTGATCACCACATCAGGGTCAGGTACATCACTGTTGTACATATGAGCAGAGATCAGCTCTTCGGTTATCTCTGAAGGATCCATATCCCCTGTGGAGATACCATGGGCAATTTGAACAAAAGCATCCCGGAGCTCTGCCCTGCCACCATAGCTCAAGGCAAGTATGAGATTAAGACCTGTATTACCGGATGTTCTTTCCATGGCACGCTCAAGATCCTGCCTGGGTCCTTCAGGAAGATCATTAAGCCTTCCAGTGGTGCGAAGCTTGACATTCTTATCATCCAGATCTTCAATGTTGCCTTTAATGAATCTGCTGAGAAGTTTCATTATGAAACTTACTTCTGCTTTGGGCCGGGACCAGTTCTCTGTAGAAAAAGCGTAAAGAGTAAGGTACTCCACTCCCAGCTCACCACAGACTTCAACAGCATCATGAATGGATCTCTCCGCAGCACTGTGTCCTTTTATTCTGGTTAAACCCCGTTTACGAGCCCACCGTCCATTGCCATCCATGATAATGGCAATGTGCTGCAAATCTGCTTTGGGGTCAGATCTCAAGTATGTCTTCCTCTTTAAGCTTCAGAAGCCTGTCAATCTCTTTCACTGCCTTGTCCACGATCACCTGAACATCGGCAAGCGATTTCTTTTCCTGATCTTCAGTGATCGCTCCGCTTTTGCAGGCCTTTTTAAGGGAATCATTAGCATCACGACGAATATTCCGGATGGAGGTCTTTCCCACTTCTGCAAGCTTCTTAACGATCTTGATAAGATCCTTGCGACGCTGATCGCTGAGTTTAGGAATGGGAATTCTGATAACAGGACCATCGATGTTTGCCCTGAGACCAAGTTCACTGGCTTCAATTGCTTTTGCAATGGCTGGAGCAGTGGAGGCATCCCAAGGCTGAATAACCAGAAGCCTTGGCTCTGGAGCACTTATACCGGCAACCTGCTTCAGAGGCAGTTTGTCTCCCCATACTTCAACTCGAATGTTGTCCAGAAGAGCGGGGCTGGCCTTACCTGTTCGCACAACCGACATTTCTTTTGACGTATTGTGTTGAGTCTTTTCCGCGCGTTCCTCCAAGTCGAGAAGTATTTCCTCAAACATGATCATTCCCCTTTCACAACCGTACCAAGGCTGTGATCCTTAAGGACTTTCACAAAATTGTACGGGTCTGTTATATCAAACACTACTATTGGAAGCTGGTTGTCTCTGGCAACTGCAACCGCAGCAGCATCCATTACTTTCAGATCTCTTCTCAGCACTTCATTGTAGCTCAACTCATCAAATCTTACAGCATCAGGGTTCACCTTCGGATCTGAATCATAAACTCCATCAACCTTGGTGCCCTTGTATAGTATTCTACAATTGGTTTGAGCTGCCCTGAGTGCAGCGGCGGTATCAGTTGACAAAAGTGGATTCCCTGTGCCGCCTGCAAAGAAAACAATATTTCCCTGAGAAAACAATTCCTCTGCTCTGGTTGGAGCAAACATTTCGGCTCCGGCTTCAGGTACTGGAATAGCAGAAAGCACGGCGGCTTTGCCTCCGTGCCTCTTGACTGAATCCGACACTGCCAGGCAGTTCATCACCGTGGCGAGCATCCCGATGTAATCAGCTCTTGTCCGGGTGAAAGCAGAAAGCTCTCTGCCCCTTGCAAAATTGCCTCCGCCGGTAACAACTCCAAGTTGATATCCGGCTGAGGCAACTTCTATAAGAACGTTTGCGATCCTGAAGACGGTATCCCGGTGAAACCCATTTCCGGCAGGGCCTGCCAGAATCTCTCCACTGAGTTTAAGAAGAACCCTGGGAGCTTTACCGGACCCGTCATCCATGTTAACCGCCTATCTGAAAGCGTGCGAACCTGTTTATAACAGTGTTCTCTCCTATTTTAGCTATAAGTGCTGTAACTGCATCTGAAACTTTTCCTGTCTCAGAATCGTGTACCCACTCCTGATCAAGAAGGCATATTTCGCTGAAGTATTTGTCCATACGACCTTCTACGATCTTCTCCTTAATATTCTCAGGCTTGTTGGAATCCGCAAGCTGCTTGAGAAGGAAGGTTTTTTCTTCCGCAACTCTTTCAGCAGGAACGTCATCACGGGAAACAAAATCAGGAGCTGCTGCTGCAATATGCATGGCAACCTGTTTGCAGAATTCCTGGAATGCTTCCGTGCGGGCAACAAAATCTGTCTCGCAGTTAACCTCTACAAGAACACCAAGCTTGCCAACTCCATGAATGTAAGAGTAGACAAGACCCTCGTTGGCCTGTCTGGATGATCTCTTGGCAGCAACTTTGACGCCCTGTTCGCGAAGATACTTGAGAGCGGCCTCAAGATCGCCTTCGCTCTTGTCAAGAGCTTTCTTGCATTCCATCATGCCGGCTCCTGATATTCTTCTTAGTTCTTTTACTGTTTTTGCATCAACGGCCATTTTATTTCTCCTCGCTCTTGGGAGGCGCTGTCTCAACAGTAGCTTTTTTCTCTGCAGGAGCTGCTGGTTTCTTTGCAGGAACAGCTGGCTTTACTGGTGCAGCATGGACCTTCTTCGGGGCAGGCTTACGCTCTTTTCTGGGCTTTGGCTTGTCAGAACCTGAAGGTGGTTCTTCAACATCACGGCGTTTTCTGCTTT
>JAGLQD010000274.1 GCA_023136985.1 Candidatus Sabulitectum sp.
AAAGAGCCATGATATGGTCAGCAGCGAATAGAGAACTATCATGTGATACCCTGCAAACAAGGGGTGGGCTAACGGAGTAGAGTTGCGCAACCCGGTCCAGTGGAGCTGCTCCAGATACGGATGAACCAGACCGAAATATGGGATCATAAAAAATAGAGATAACCCCGACAGATTATAATCTGCCAGCCACATAGTGATATCTGTACGGGTTATCAATGGCAGAAGCAAGTAGAACAGGGGTCCCGCTGCAACAGCAGGAATAACACTGAACACCAGTCGCCTGGATTTGGGTAAACTCACTGCTGGAAGTGGACGCCGCAACCAGAAAAGAATCTGCAGATGGTAGGCGAGGATCGCAAGCCAGGCATTTGAGAAAACACACCAGAAAATTCCCACCGCAAAATACGGGGCAAATATTTTAAGAATCCGTTTCATACTACTGATTGCGTTCGTCCCTCTCCTTATGCTCTGTAATCAAACTTGAAATAATCAAACCATATGATCCTTCACACTTTTCCAATACATAGTATACAGTAATGGTTGCTTTTCACCCACAGTCTTTACGCTTCAGAAATAAAAACTTTGAACATGATTTTCCCTGAAGCTCACTGTGAAAGAGGGCACCCCAGACCTGTTTTAATTCCGTCGGTACTGATATGTTTCTGCATAGAAATCTTAAGTATGTAACCAACAAAGAGGGGCAATCAATGAACCTTTCAACAGTGTATATGAGCATGAAATTAAGAAACCCGATAATAGTAGCAAGCTGTGGACTGACTGGCACACCTGAAAAAGTGAAAGCCTGTGCGGATGCCGGTGCAGGGGCAATTGTTCTTAAGTCTATCTTTGAAGAACAGATCGAAGCTGACCTGGGAAATATGGCTGGTGATGGAGCATGGTATCCAGAAGCTGTGGACTACATAAACAGCTACGGAATGCAGAATGCAGTTTCAAACTATCTTGAACTTCTAGAGAAATCCAGGAATCTCACAGACATACCGATCATGCCGAGTATCCACTGTTTTGGTAAGGGAAACTGGACCGACTTTGCAAAACAGCTGGAGAGTGCCGGTGCTTCAGCCATTGAGTTGAATGCATATATTCTTGCGTCTGATCCCCGTAGAACAGGCAGGGAGAATGAAAACACTATTCTTGATATAGTGTCTGATATCAAATCCCAGATAAGTATCCCTGTGGCAGTGAAGATAGGTTCTCACTTCTCCAGCATTTCTTCGTTTGCCAGTGAACTTGATGGTTGCGGTGTTGACGGTATTGTTCTTTTCAACAGATTCTTCAGAATTGATTTTGATATAGAGAATCTGGCAGTTGTGAACGGCTCCATGTTCTCTACACCTGATGAAACAGAACAGGTTCTTCGCTGGGTAAGCCTGATAAGCCCGGTTACATCATGTGACATAGCTGCAACAACAGGAATACACGATGGTGAAGCTGTTATCAAACAACTGCTTGCTGGTGCCAATGCTGTACAGGTATGCTCTACTCTCTACAATAATGGCCTGGGTGTAATAGCAGATATGCACGGATTTGTAGCAGACTGGATGAATCGTCACAACTACAACAGCATTGAGGACTTCCGTGAAAGACTCAGCAGCAGGAACAGTGGAAATCCAGCGGAATTCCAGCGGGTACAGTTCATGAAAGCATCTGTAAAGGCATAGCAGTCCGGGAAGAAAAAACATTTCGCAGTTATATCAGGTATTTAAGACCTTTCTTACCATGGTAGTCAGATCCTGCAGTGCAAATGGTTTTTGAATAAAGTGAATACCCTCATCAAGTATTCCTCCGTGAGAGATTGCACCGGATGTGTAACCTGACATAAACAGGCATCTGGAACGTGGGCTGACAGTCAGAAGTTTATCTGCCAGTTCCTTCCCGTTCATTCCCGGTAAAATCAAGTCGGTTATAAGAAGGTCTATTCTCGGAGTACCATTCTCAAATAAACAGATTGCCTCTACAGGTGACGAAGCCGCCAGTACTGTGTAGCCTGAGCGCTCCAGCATTATCTTTATAATTGTAAGCAGGGCTGGTTCATCCTCTACAAGTAAAATGGTTTCCTGCCCTCTTGTATCTTCATAAGCAGGGTCGATGTTTTTTCTGTGATCCTTAATTGCTCCATCATACCTTGGCAGATAAACAGTAAAGGAAGTTCCAAGACCAGGTTCGCTGTAAACATTAATGAATCCCTTATTCTGCTTAACAATACCATACACCGTAGCAAGCCCCATACCTGTGCCTTTGCCAACATCCTTTGTGGTAAAAAATGGTTCGAATATATTATTGATGGTTTCTTTGCTCATTCCGCTGCCATTATCGCTCACAGTCAGAAGTACATACTCTCCGGGTATAAAGGCTGCATTGTCAATACAGTAGCTCTGGCTGACCTGAACATTCTTTGTCTCTATGGTGATTCGGCCAGTACCGTCAATTGCATCTCTTGCATTAATACACAGGTTGGCAAGGATCTGATCGATCTGCGAAGGATCAACTTTTATCCGCCACAGATCATTTTCCGGTTTCCAGACTATCTCGATGTTCTCACCTATCAGCCTGTTAAGCATATTCAGCATTTCTGCCATGGTTTCATTCAAATCCAGTATCTCACGAGTAAACGGTTGCTTGCGGGCGAAAGCCAGTAATTGACTTGTTACTCCAACAGACCTTTCGGCAGCCTTTCTTATCTCCTCCAGATTGGCATACAGTGGATGAGAAGAGTCCATGCCATCAATAGAGATTTCAACATAACCCAGAATTACACCAAGCATATTGTTGTAATCGTGGGCTATGCCCCCTGCAAGCCGCCCGACAGATTCCATCTTCTGCATCTGTCTGGATTGCTCCTGCAGTCTGATCTCCCTGGTAATGTCTCGCTTTACAGCCACATAGTTCACGATGGAACCGGATGCATTAAACACTGGAGCTATACTGGCCTCCTCTGTATACAGCGTTCCATCCTTCTTCCTGTTTACAAGACGCCCGGTCCATGTTTTTCCGCTGGTAAGAATCTCCCACATTTTCTTGTAGAAATCATCACTTTGCTCGTTACTTTTCAGAATGCGTGGGTTCTGCCCTGTTGCCTCTTTACATGTGTAACCTGAAACCTTCTCAAATATTGGATTTACATACTGAATAAGACCTGCCACATCGGTAATGATGATTACCTCGGCCGCCTGCTTGATTGCCAGCATTAACCGTTCCAGTTCCAATGCTCTCTTTCTTTCCTCGGTGACATCAATAGAGTAGTACAGATACATCTCATCATTCAGAGGCACCCAGTTTACATCCCATAGTCGACCTCGAAATTCGACCTCTGACTTGCTGATACTGCTCCCGGTATCAAGACAACGATTCGCCTGGCAGAATGAGCAGCATGTTCCCTTGAGTGGTATGCCGTACTTTTCGAAATACACCCGTTCTTCATCTGATATGAACTGAGAGTCTGTAAAGGTTTCCCAGCATCTTTTCCCGGGAAAAGCGCCGAATTCAGCAGCAGCTTGATTTGATGATATGATTACTCTGTCTCTACCTACAAGCATAGCGGGGTGTGGAAGACTGTCCAGTAGCATATCCCTGTGCAATGCGTGCTCCGCCAGCTTTGACTCCGCATCTTTCCTGTCTGTAATATCCCTTTGTATCTCAAGTATGGCCATGGTATCCCCTGCTTTACTCAGAGGAACGGCTATCACATCAAATACCTTGTTGCTCTTTTTACAATTCCACTCCCACTGCGCCTTCTTTCCGCTTAACACACTATTACTCCTGCAGAAGGAACACGGCTCATCCAGATCATTAAAATACTTGTAGCATTTTTTCCCTTCAAAGGGGCCGAAGTCCCTCTCAATGACCGAATTGACATACTGCATATTGAGATTCTCATCAATGATGGAAACCCCGTCTGCCATGGCTTCAACAATGGTACGGAACTTCTCTTCACTTTTTACAAGAGCCTCATGTTCTTTTTCCAGTTCAATAACTTTCTTGTCAAGTTTTCTTCCCACAGAATGCTTGTACATGCTGTTAATCCGATCATTGCTTACCTTTAACTCAGGTGGAGTTTGAAACCTATCAGTAACAGATTCTGCCAGGACTTCTTTGATTGAAGCCAGAATATCTTGAGGTATAGAAGGCTTGAGGATAAATCTGACTGCCCCCAGAGCCATGGCCAGTTCTCTGTCCTTACGCTCTGTATAGGTGGCAGTGTAAAACACGAACGGAATATTTTTCAGAACAGGATCGGCTTTGGTTCTGCGACAAAACTCAAAACCATCCATCTCAGGCATCATTATATCCGAAACAATAATATCAGGAGGGTTTGATCTTGCCAGCGTAAGAGCTTCAATGCCATTTACAGCAGTCTCCACATCATAATTCCCGCTTACAAGAACCCGCTCCAGCATTACACGAGAATCTTCAGTATCTTCAACAATCAGTACTTTCATGAACATTCCTCAATTACTTCCCTGATCTGGCTGATGACTCTCATGGGGTTGATTGGTTTCTGTATGTAGCCGTTGCACCCCAGACCAATCAGCTTTTCTCTGTCTCCTGCCATTGCGTATGAGGTCATTGCAATGACGCATATCCTGCAGACATCGGTTTTAAGAGCTCGTATTCTTTTCAGAACTTCAGTACCTTCTATATCTGGGAGTTGTATATCAAGCAGGATAAAATCAGGATTCTGCTCCTGAGCCATCTGAAGCCCTTTCAATCCTGTATCTGCCCATATGCTTTTGAACCCGTTCATTCGCAGAAGTGTGGTGATAAGCACCATGTTGTCTTCATTGTCTTCTATGACCAGGGCTGTGAGTTTCTTTTCTTCACCCATTGCTCTCCTCCTGCTGAAAATAGGTGGTATCAATCGGGATTCTCATCCCGAATGTGCTTCCCACACCAACATCACTCTCCACTGAAAGAGTACCGTGAAGCAGATCCTCGGCTATTTTTTTAGTTAAATACAACCCAAGGCCAGTACCGCCAGCCTTGACCCGCAGATGGGTATCAAGCCGTTCAAAGGGTTCAAAGAGCTTGTCCATGTCATCATCAAATATCCCTATACCGGTATCTTTCACCAGGAATTCAACTGTATTTGCATTTACTGCAACTGAAAAAGTGACCTTACCCTTTTCAGTGTACTTTACAGCGTTGCTCAATAAATTCAGAAGACACTGCAACAAGCGCTTCCGGTCTGTATTCATCTCCGGCCATGAGTCGCTCACCAGTTCCAGAGCAAGGTTCTTGGCAACTGCCTGAGGGCGAATACTCTCTACTGCCTCATCCACAACTTCCTTAAGCATAAAATGCTCGTAGAAAACATCAATACGTCCAGCCTCAATCTTTGATATATCAATCACATCGCTTATAAGTGCTAGAAGATGATTCCCTGAACGGTAAATACGCTCCATGCTGTCTTTCTGCTCGCTGCTCAACTCGCCTGACAGGCCCTGCAGCAGCAGCCCGCTGAAGCCGATAATGGAATTCAGCGGTGTGCGCAGTTCATGTGACATGGAGGCAATGAACATTGATTTGAGTTTGTCCAGCTCCTGGAGGTGCATATTGGCCTCTTCCAGATCGGTGGTACGCTCTGCAACCATCTTTTCCAGACGGTCATGAGCCTGCTGCAGCGTATTCTCAGCCTCTTTAAGGCTGGTGATGTCTATGAAGGATTCCAGAAGACACTTCTTTCCGTCAAGAACGATTTGAACAACAGTTTTCAGTATTGGAATCTCTCCGTCGTTGGCTGTAAGCAACACCTTCTCTGAGTGATCAACAGTCTGCCCCAGGTCAAGAATCGGACAGTGCTCCGCTGCGGCAGGGCAGATAAATTCATGGCATATTTTTCCTGAAATCTTATCTCTGTGCAACCCTATCAATTCAGTTGCCGCCGGATTCACATCACGAATGACCCGTGTTTCAGCATCAACCACCATAACAGCCGTGGGAAGAGAATCAATAATCGTCTGTATAAGAGCCTGTGAGCGCATGCGCTCTTTCTCGGCCCGGATTGACTGCTCGAGTTCTGATTGCAGCCTGGAGGAGCGAATGGTAAAGAAAACGATAATTGAGATCAGTAAAGACAAGCCTAGAAGCCAGAATCTGTACTTATTGAGAACTTCCCTGAGGGTTACTTTTCCGTAGTCTTCATAGGGGGACAGACGAAGAGCCATGAGGAGTTCCCGTACAGGCTGGTAGTTCTGGGGAATGGTCCATCCGGCACAGACGGCATCCTTTGCGGCCTGATTGTTTGCAGGCATTCCAATAAGGGCGATAGCAACCTGTTCCGCCAGATCATCACTGGTAGACTCACACTTGGCAAAAGGCCACTCCGGGTAGTGACGCGTTGAGTGCAGATAGTGAACTTCACCGTTGCAGTCATGGTGTAATTGCAGCAACTTGATGCTGTCAAGCTGGATTTTTTCCTCAAGAGCCATCCGTTCAAGTATGTGACTTCTGACAGTTCCGGCATCAACATCACCTGCCAGCACCGCATAAACCACAGCGTCGTGGGTTCCTCCAAAACTCAGTTCTGCAAAGTCACGGTGGGGGTCAATACCATACTCCAGCAACTCGCGCCACACCATATGCCAGCCGCCAAGAGACTGCTCATCAACAGCCATGAATGTTTTGTTCTTCAGGTCTTCAACATCCTGTATGTCATCACGGTCTGCCCTGCAGAAAAGAACACCGGCGAAAACCTTGTGCGC
>JAGLQD010000275.1 GCA_023136985.1 Candidatus Sabulitectum sp.
TTATTGTGTGCATGGTGGAAATTACATAGAGAAAATCCCTGGTTTCATCCTCATGCTTGATATGCCAGTTCATCCATGAAAGCACACCTCTGGGGTCAACCTGCTGCAGGGTAGGTTGCCAGACGCTGTCTGATGGATGATTGAGTTCCGGTCTGTAAACACTGTCCATTTCCTGAGTGAACAGACTTGGCATGAAGTTGTCGTAAGCGGAGCTGTCGTTAACCATACGGTTCCATTGCCAGGCAGGAGCTTCATCGTAACCGTAATAGAGCCAGACACTGTGAGAATCCTGATTGAACATTGCTTCCAGGTCTTGTGCAACATCCTCCATCATGGCTTTCATCTCAGAAGCATAGTGTTTGCTAATAAGAGTATCGGAGGTACATGTGTGCGTAGCATCAATTACATAGCCGTCCCATCCCGGCCTTGCATAGGCCGAGTCTGAAGCCATATCAAACATGTGAGAATACCATTTTGTTATGGATGTAAGATTCCACGGGTTAACAAGAGTAATCATTCCTGTTGTGTCTCCTGGAAGAACTACTGTTTCAAGAATATCCTCGGCATTGTAGAACTGCCTGCTCAAGCCGTCAAAATTGTTCCACGATAGGAAGCAGAAGAACTCAGTATCAATATCATCAATGGCGGGTTTTAACCCAATAACGGGAATTGTGTTTGCAGGTGGGCTGTCAGAGTAAGAGAGAGCTGTTATTGACAGAAGAGTTAGAAGAAGAAGCCTTCCGAGTGACAATTTCGATTCCATTGTTTCCTGCTTTCTGGCTACCATGATTAAAATATACAGTTTACCAGTGAATATGGCAGCGCATAGGGGGGGGGATGTCAAGTGACAGTGATATTCTGGAAAGCAGGCAGAGACTTCCTTAATCTTCAGCTAAAGAATGCTTCACCGCAGGGAACTCAGGCAGTGAATATTCTTTCTTCTGCGGGGTTGCACAGGGGCAAATTAGAGGGTAGAATATTCACAGTATTTTGAGGTTTTGCGTCAGACAGGCATTATGTGTAAGGAGCTTTATATGGCACTCTCCACCAAGCCTTTGAGCGGCATGCGCCAGAGGCTCCCCCAGGAGTTCAGAGTAGAAAAATATGTTACTGAAACTCTTTCTCTCTCATCCGTTCTGGCGGGCTTTGAGGAATACGATGGCCCTGTTATTGAACCGCTTGCGCTTTTCGCTGCTAAATCCGGTGACGAGTTGGTAGGCAGACAGAGTTATTGTTTTACTGACAGGGGAAAGCGGGAAGTAATTCTGCGACCGGAAATGACCCCTTCTCTTGCCCGTATGGTTGCTGCTCAGGGGGAACTGCAGCTGCCTGTACGCTGGTTTTCCACGCCGCTTTGTTACAGGTATGAAAGACCGCAGCGAGGCAGAGTTCGCGAGTTTCTTCAGTTCAATCTGGACATTCTGGGTTCAGAAAAACTCGCAGCTGAACTTGAAGTTATTCTTGTTCTGCAGGGAATCATGGTTTCCTTCAAGGCACCATCTTCCATATACAGAATTGGCTGGTCCAGCAGAAGGTTCATGACTGATGCGCTTAGTCGGTGTGGAGTAAAAGAGGAACATTCAGCAGCGGTATTCTCTGCAATTGATAAACGGGATAAGATGAGCGCTGAAAAGTGGGCTGATCTGCTTCTTGGAGCATGTGATAACGATAACGGCGTTGCCACTCAGGTAATTGCCCTTGTATCTGTACAGTCTCTTTCTGACAACTGGCTTGTTGACCTTATGTCAGGAAGCTCTGCCTTTGAGGAAGTTGTAGAGTTCAACCAGCTTCTTGAAGGGGTGGGTATACCCAGTGCTGTTTTTTCTCCCGGTGTTGTTCGCGGTCTGGATTACTACACTGGAATAGTCTTCGAGCTGATGGATACAGGTGGCTCGAACAACCGCTCTCTCTGTGGAGGGGGCAGGTATGACAATCTTGTTGGTCTGTTCGGCAACAAGAAGATCTCCGGAGTTGGTTTCGGTCTCGGTGTACTGACCTTAACTCTCTTTCTGGAAACCTACGGGCTTATCCCCCCGGGCGTGAAGAAAGCTGCACCGGCTGATGTGTACATTGCAGTGGCATCTGCTGATGTTGTTTCCTCCGCAGGGCGGCTTGCAACATTTCTTCGCAGCCAGGGTATCAGGGTGATGATGGATGTGTCAGGAAAAAAGCTGGGGAAGCAGTTCAATGAGGCTTCCAGGTACGGAATTGCCTTTGTGGTAACAGTTGGTTCTGAAGAGGTTGCGTCTAACCGGTACAAAATGAAGAATCTTACAGATGGAACGGTATTTACCGGTTCACCTGAAGAAATATCCAGGGAGTTGAAGTAAGAGTAATGAGCAAATTCTCTTTTTTGAGCAGTAGAAGGTTTCTAAGAGCAGCCCTTGTTATTCTGGCTCTGCTAATAGTGCTTCTTCCGTCAAGCTCTCCTGGAAATTCTCTCACCAGGATCACATCCGGTGTTCTAATGGTGATTGCCGGCTTGTTCTTTTACCTGGGGGCCAGTGAGATCCTCAGCGGACTCAGCCTTTCAAGACGACTGGTTCTTTCTTTCTTTTCCATTGTTCTTCTGTGGGGTCTTACAGGTTTTGTGGGTATTCTTGATACTCCTGAGATCCTTCCTGTGAACTCCCACAGAGCTGAAAGAATAAGGGAGCTTGGCAGAAGGATTGATAATGTGGCTGAGGAGGGCAGCAGTCAGGTCAGGAATTTTGTTGATTCCACTTTTACCGGTCAGACCGGTCAATTCCTGGAAACCATTGGCGAAGTCAGCGGCGCTGCAGCAGGTGTTCTTATCGATGCTGTACTTACTTCTACCAGCGTTGACACTTCAAGTGGAATGGATGTTTTCTCCAGAGGCAGTCAAAGCACGGAAGCACCTGTAGTGATGATCCCTCTGTTCCGCCTTGCTATTCTTGCAGTCTCTCTGGTTCTTCTGGCGGCAGTTCGCGGGTTTGTATACATTGACAGAACCCCATTTACAGTTTGGCTTTACAGAATTACAGTGGGCATTGCTTTTGTTACTGCTCTTTTTCATGTGATAGGGCTGAACTTTATTCTTATTTCAACAAGCGACATATTTACAGGAATTGAACTGGATGTATCAAGTCTTCTTCTGCTTTTTTCTGCAGTGGGGCTTGGATTCTGTCAGAGATGGGTTCAGTATCTTTCCAGAAGAATTAGAATTATTCTTATAGCAGCAACACTTGTCTGCGTTCTTATGGGGCGTGGGATTTACTATTACCTTGCAGGTAATGTTTTTATGGGTACAGGTGGGCTAGATGTTGCTGTAATACTGATTGTTGGCATATACATCTTTTTTGCATTTATCACCATGCTGCTTCAACTGCCCACTGCAAGAATTCTTGAAAAACGTTACAAAGAGCTGGGAACCCTGCAGGATCTCAGCCAGACTCTTCATTCAAGCTTTGAACCGGATCAGCTGGGGGCGGCGGCAGTCAGGCTTGGTGCAAGACTGACTGATTCTGATTTCTGCTGGTTCCATATGAATCACGGACAGGGGGAATACTCTTTCGGCAAGAGTCGTGAACTGAGAAATGTCATGAAGAATCTCGGGGAGGAATGGTATTCAGGGGTTGAGCGCAGAATTGATGTAAACGGCCATGGATTCATGATAAACAACTACAGAAGAAGCTCTCTGAAGAAACTGGAGAAAAGCCCGACCCGCATAGCGTCAATGGTTGCAGCACCGGTAGAGGTAAGAGGTGAAAGACTTGGTGTAATTGTTGCAGCAAGCGTAAAGCAGTTCTTTTTTGTGGAGTATACAAGAGGATTGTTTGACAGTTTTACAAGGCAGATTGCTCAGGCTATTCAAAGTGCCCAGCTGTTCGGAGAGAAGCTGCAGAGGCAGACTCTTGAAAGAGAGCTGGAGCTGGCCAGAAACATACAGAAGGATCTGCTGCCGGGAAGCCTGCCACAGCCGTCCGGCTGGGAGTTAGCAGCGGTTAGCATTCCTTCAAGGGTTATGGGCGGGGACTATTATGATGTAATTGAGCTTCCTGGAGGAAAGCTGGCAGTGGCTATTGCGGATGTATCAGGAAAAGGGGCGGCAGCAGCAATGCTCATGGCATCTCTTCAGGCCAGTCTTGGTACTCTGCTCAAAGAAGACCTTTCTGTTGAAGTCACCACATCCAGATTGAACGCTGTTCTTTGTGACAGAATGCCTGATGCTACTTTCATTACATTCTTTCTGGCATTTATAGATATTGAGAGCGGTGACATCGAGTATTGCTCTGCCGGTCACGATCCGCCGATTCTCTGTCAGGGAAAGGACTTTACCACTGTGGACTGCCTGGATCTGGGTGGTTTGATTCTTGGCATAGTTGCTGAAGCAGAGTATCAGATCGGCAGAATCAACATTGCTCCAGGAGGAAGAATGCTTCTGTACACCGACGGTATAACAGAGACCATGTCTCCCTCGGAAGAACCGTTTGGCGTTGAAAGACTGATCAATATCCTCACCAGGCATTGCGATCAATCCGGTGAGTCCATCATTGAAACTATTGGTTCACTCGTAGAGCTCTTCCGTGATCAGGGCGATCAGGAAGATGATGTTACAGCACTGGTTGTTGCAAGAGATCTGGAAAAAAGTGATTAATATTATTGAAATTGAATCAGTTAAGAATTCTATAAACGATGTTCTTAATGCTGCGGATCCTCCAGTTAAGAAACTTCAGAAGATATGCGACCTTCTTCGTGAATCAATGGAAGATTATCACTGGGTTGGTTACTATCTTGTTCATGCAGAGTCGGCATCAGAGTTAATTCTTGGTCCTTTCGCAGGTGACGCCACTGAGTATACCAGAATTGATTTCGGCAGGGGCGTGTGCGGTCAGGTTGCAGATACAATGGCTGCTCGTGTTGTTGATGATGTGAGCCTGGAACCCAACTATCTTTCATGCAGCCCCGACATCAGAAGTGAGTTTGTTGCTCCTGTAATCTGGAATGGCAAGCTGGTTGGAGAACTTGATCTTGATTCAGGAACGAAAGCCGCTTTCAGGGAAACTGATGTAGAGCTTCTTAAATGGGTTGCAGAGGTCACCGCTGAAGACGCTGCCCGGGTGGCTGGATTTCATCTTGCAGAGTAGAATCACAGACAGGTCTGCGCTTCTCGGTTTTATCATCATTGGCATTCTTATAGCAGTCGGTGTGTTCACAGACTCAATCTATCTAATTGCAGGCGGGCTGATCGTTTCCATGTTTGCCGGTATGTTTCTAGCTTATCCTCCCAGGATGGCTGCTATGTTGTTCGGTGTTCAGATAGTTTTTACAACCGCTTTTCTGAATAGTTTTACTGTGTATGCCGGCCCTTTTCGGGTGGGCATTGACGACCTGCTTCAACTGTGGATCTTTTTTCTGTGGATCGGAGCATTCATAGATGGCCAGGGCAGAGTAGAGTCCACTCGCTCCGGAAAGCTCATCGTTGCTCTTGTGGTTCTTGGCATTATTGCTTTCTTCCGGGGTCTGCTGGCAGGCTATGAGGCTGAGACAGTAGCAGTATTCACAAAAACTATGCTTGGATATCTGTTCTTTTTTCCGGCTGTGTGGATATTGAAAGATCGCGGGAACATGAGAATACTGGTATCAACTGTTCTTGTTGCCTCTGTTCTTGCAGCCCTCTGGGTAATTTTTAAGGGTTTTGTTGGCGGGGAAGGAGTTTACCTGCGGGCAACATCAGGTCTTCGCGTCTCATCCAGAGAGGTTAATGTGGTTGTGGTTGGTCTTTTTCTCATGGCAATGCTGTTGTGGAAAAGGAATAGATCTGTACCACTGCTTCCTGGTATTGCCACCCTGCTGGTTATGGGTGCAGCAATTCTTCTTGGCCAGTCAAGAGCGCTATGGCTTGCAGTGTCTGCAGGTGTGCTCATGGCTTTCGTTGCAGACATGAGCAGGGTTGGCAAAGGTGGTTTCAGACTGGGAAGTATGCTTTCAAGGGTTCTTCTTCTGGTGGTGTTTATAGCAGGATCAATTGCTTTTGTAGCAGCCGCAGGTCTTCTTTCTGCTGGGGATGTGGCTGCAAGAAGC
>JAGLQD010000276.1 GCA_023136985.1 Candidatus Sabulitectum sp.
GGTTCTTTCTAATCAGCTCTTGAAGAGCAATAATTATTACTCTTGTTTTGGTTTCAATTTGAGTGACATCCATTGCTTCACGTAACAATTCCTCCGGCAAATTCAAAGTAGTTCTCATTCCAACCTCCATATGCACAAGTATACCATTTTATGCATACGAGTCAAATCTATCTCATCCAAATTTCTGAAAATGGGTTTCCTTTGCTTATCCAGATAGTGAATGAAAGGTAGAGTGCCTATAATGAAATCGAAGCCTCTTGCCATGGCACCCGGTAGCGGATGCTTTCGGAACTGACGCTTGCACTCTACTCTAAATGCAGTATACTGTAATACAGAATCATACATATGAATACGTCTTGAAGGAGTGTTGAATGAGTACTGCTATTTCTGTTAGACTACCTGATTTTCTTGCTCAAGAGTTGGGTGAGGTTGCAAAAGAAACCGACCGCTCCAAGTCCTATCTGATTCAGAAGGCAATAGAAGCATACCTGGATGATCTGGCAGATTTGCAGGTATCTATGGATAGACTTCATGATACAACTGACGCTGTAGTATCTCTCGAAGACATGAGAGCTGATCTTGGCCTATAGAATCACCTTCAAGAAGTCGGTTAGCCGAGACCTCAGAAAGATCGATATCACAGAAGCGGATCGAATCCTCTCTAAAATATCTGAGGAACTTTCTGACAAAGCAGAATCCATGCGTGAGCTGAAGAGAAGGTTCGCTGGACTAAGAAAGTACCGGGTAGGTGAGTACCGAATCATTTTCACAATCCTTAACGATTCCATACTGATCACCAGGATCAGACATAGAAAAGAAGTGTACAAAAACTGATTTCATTCTGGCACCCCGTAGTAGACGCTTATCGAACTTTTTGTAGAAGGATTTCTACGGGTGTGTAGAAGATGTTTTACTTAAAGACTTCTGGTAAAGAAAACCACAAGCAATATTTGTCATCACAGTCAATACACTCTCGAAAGTAATACTGCAGCAAAAGACTTGAATTGATCTCTATCAAATTATGAACATCCTGCTAGACATATAGTTTCATTATACTTTCCGTATTCCTTGTATAAATGCTTAATTCTATAAATTCTCTCTACTGTGTAGTTCACCTACTCAAGCTCTTAGCGAACACACGGAAGGGCAGAAAACTCCATTATTATCTCCAAAGTATTAGGTTGACTGAAACACATCGCAAAATTAATTTGGCTAATTCTATTTCTAGACTACTTCATGTGTTGACGTAATGGCCCTATTACGTTATTATTTACCTATAATGCTAACTTTGGGAGGTGACAATCATGACAAAGAAAAGGATAGTTGATGTAAGGAACGATGAGAAGGGTAACATCTCTCACGTAAAATTTGATGGAAACTCACGGTTTACCCCTGTAGATCAAGCCGTCAGAATCGCTGACAAAGATCAGATCGAAAATGTTCATTCTGTGCATCCTACGGATGGAAGGAGTCCCTACATACGTTCCAATCCTGATGGTAAGACTACTAACAATTTGGATACTATGGAAGAATCTTAATTTGATTGGAGGTAATCTGATATGAGCTATTTTTGTGTAGTCTCTTTTGACTTAGAAGGTGCAAAAGCAAGTGACTATGATACTTTTTACAAAAAACTAGCCCAAATAGGCCTTAACAGCAAACTACATCATGTTAACAACTCTATTATCGATCTGCCTTCTACTACAGTGGCAGGTTCTTTAACTGGCATTGATACCAGCGAAGTAGTGTCAATCGCAGAGAATGAACTCAAACTTCTGTATAAAAAATTGAACCTTAAAGGAAAATACTTCATTTTCTCTGGAGCTAATTGGGCTTGGAACGGTAAGTCAGTAACTTAATACTCACACGGTTGCGAAGAAAGGATGTTGAAATGGCAAAGTATTATGTGAATGCAAATGCACAATCCACTGGAGAGCATGAAGTTCATAAAGAAGGGTGCTCTTGGCTTCCACTAGTCAATAGCAAGATTTACTTAGGGGAGTTTGTCAGTTGTCATGGAGCAGTAG
>JAGLQD010000277.1 GCA_023136985.1 Candidatus Sabulitectum sp.
AAGAATACTTAAGCCAACGGTTACTGGAATTCTTGATCGACTTTCCGGTATCGGGGGCAAGGAGTCTGCGGAGTATGTGGAAAATATTGCTGAGACTATTCTTACTAATATCGATGTGTTCTCTTCCAGTGCAGAAGAAGCTGATCCCTATGTGATATTCGAAGTAAATCTGATCGTTGATAACTCTGAAAGAAAAAAACGCCCGGTGGTTGTTGAGCAGTTCCCGGATGTTGTAAGGCTTTTCGGAAACATAGACAGGATAGTTATAGACAACAAACCTTACAGCGATCACACCATGATCCGTGCAGGCTCTTTCCTTAGAGCAAACGGTGGCTACCTTATCATCAATGCCATGGATGTTGTTCGTCAGCAGGGGCTGTGGCAGAATTTGATTCAGACAGTACGCAACAGAACTGTTATAACCAGACCCAACGAGATCACCAGAGCTTTTATGCCTATTGAACTCCAGCCTGAGCCTATAGATGTTGATGTTAAAGTTATTCTGATAGGCCCGGGCTGGCTCTATTCAAGCTTGGCATCTCAAGACCCTGATTTTGGGTACTTGTTCAGGATCAGAGCAGATTTTGATGACAGAATGGACATAAACGAAAAGAATGTCCAGGACTTTGCAGGAGTGATCGCTTACATATGCCAGTCTGAATCGGTTCATCCCCTGGATGTTAACGCTATGGCCTCTATTGCAGAACAGGCAGTGAGGCTTACCGGACGTCAGGACAAGATCTCGCTGAAATTCAACATGGTTGCCGATTATGTAAGGCAGGCATCCTACTGGGCCGGGGTGGATGGACGGGATGTAGTCACTGTTGAAGATGTGGAAAAAGCTATCAGCGAAAAGCGTTACAGGCTGAGTCTGGGTGAGGACTATGCAACAAAGAGGATCCTGGAGAATCAGGTAATGGTTGATACAGAAGGATCAGCAGTCGGGCAGCTTAACGGGCTGGCTGTTTACTCGGGAGCTGACCATTCCTTCGGACTTCCCAGCAGGATCACAGCAACTGTCAGCCCCGGCGTGGAGGGAATTGTAAATGTAGAGCGTGAATCAGAGCTTTCTGGAAGGATTCACACAAAGGGTGTTTATGTTATAACAGGTTTCTTCCGTGAGCATTTCGCCTTTGATTACCCGCTTTCTCTATCCGCAGGAATAGTGTTTGAGCAGAGTTACGGAGGTGTGGATGGTGACAGTGCCAGTTCCACCGAGTTGTATGCCCTTCTCAGTGCATTATCCAGCGCTCCACTTCGCCAGGATCTTGCAGTTACCGGTTCTGTTAATCAGCACGGCAGAATTCAGCCTATCGGAGGGGTGAATTACAAGATCGAGGGTCATTTCAAGGTATGCAAAGAGCGCGGGCTCACAGGTACACAGGGCGTGATCATTCCCGATTCAAATGTTGTTCACCTTCAGTTGCATAAGGATGTGATTGAAGCTGTGAGGAAAAAGCAGTTTCATATTTACCCTGTTGCTACCATAGAAGAAGGTATCTCTCTGCTTACCGGTATAGAAGCCGGTGAAAAGAGTTCTCACGGAACCTATCCAGCAGATACAATCATGGGAATGGCCGACTCAAGACTCAGGCAGATGGCTGAGACAGTTCGTGACTTTGGAGGAGGACACTGAAAAAGGTAATTTCTTTCAGCTGGGGAGAGCTAGAAGCCGGAGGCTCCAACCTTGGGGATACGGTGATATTCAAAGCCCAGTTCGGTGCTCTGAGTAAGATCGGAGCCAGGGTGGGAGTTCTCACAGCAGAGCCTGAGCTTACGAAAAAGAGGTATCCCGGTGTTAAATGTTTTGATGTTTCCGGCGGTAGACTCAAAGCGATTATCGCAGGCATAAAATGGAGCGATATTGTGGTTGTTGGCGGTGGAGAACTTGTTCAGGATGTTTCTTCCCTGTTTTACAGCCCGTATAATCTGCTACCGCTTTTTCTTGCTGCTCTTTTTCGAAAGAAAGCATTTGCATGGGCCATTGGTATTGGTCAGGGCAGGGAACTGGCACCCTTAACTCCTCTGCTAACGAAAATTGCCCTGAAGGCGTGCAGTGGAATCACCGTTCGTGACAGGGGTTCTTTCAATGTATTGTACAAACTTGGATTTCGTGAGCCGGGGATGATTCTGACGGCTGATTGTGCTCTTACCTTGTCTGATGTGCCTGATAAACAAAGGAGATCAAACATCCTTGGAGCGGCACCCAGGGATGTATCAAACAGATCAAGGAAAATTCTTCCACTTGAGCTTCGCAGGAAAATGAAGAATTATGAAGAGCCTGATCCTCTTCCTGCTGCTGACGCATGGGCGGAACTTCTGGACAAGCATGTAGACAGGCATGGTTCGGAAATTATTCTCTTCCCATTTCATACAGGCTGTCTTTCAAATGATGACCATGAGTTCTGTGATCTGGTCATGAGCAGAATGATTCATTCGTCCAGGGTTAAGCTTGCCGACCCATCTTTGCCTGATGAATTTGTCAGGCTTATCTCACAGTGCAGGGTTCTTGTTACCACACCGCTTCACGGAGCTATTATGTCGGTTGCTGCGGGAGGTGTTCCGGTGTCTGTTTCCTATGCCAGTAAATGCATCAGATTTATGGAACAGATCGGACTTCAGGATTATGTTCCAGCAGGCGAGGTTGGTATTCCAGGCAAAGCTGCTGTTGCCGCTGTTGAGAAAGCCTGGGTTAATTCAGAAAGGATTTCGGGACGGATCGCTTCCACCAGGGTTCAGCTGGTTCAACGGGCTGAAAAGACTGCTGAATACTTTAGAAAGCTTTTCAGAATATGATTCCCGGCATTCATGTTTCCACAGCAGGTGGTATACACAAAGCACCGTTGAAGCTCAGGGAACTCCGGCTGACCACAGGGCAGATATTCACTGCCAACCAGAGAAGATGGAAGAACGGGGAGATATCTCCTGAAGGCATCGCTAAATTCAGAGAGGCATCCGAGGGTCTTGTTATTGTTTCCCATGCCTCATACCTCATAAATTTTGCGTCAGCCAATCCCGAGGTTGTAGAAAAATCACATATCGCCCTTGTTGAAGAACTTGAGCGTTGCGCAGCCCTTGGCATTCCATATCTGGTTATGCACCCCGGAGCTCATCAGAAGGCTGGTCTCGAGAAGGGAATTGATATGATAGCCTCTTCTCTGGGGCAGCTTCTTCCGAAGGTGAAAGCAGCTCCCATGCTTCTTCTTGAAAATACCGCAGGTGCCGGTACCACAATTGGGTGTAAACTTGAAGAGCTTGCTGCTATCCGGGAGAGTTCAGGGGTTCCTGAATTAGTAGGTTACTGCATTGATACAGCCCATGCCCACGGAGCTGGATACAGGATCTCTGAGGAGAAAGATGTTTCTATCTTTGTCGATGTTCTTGGGTATACTCTAGGGTGCGACAACATTAGAGCATTCCACCTGAACGATTCAAAAGTGGAATGTGACAGTCGGCGTGACAGGCACGAGCATTTTGGTATCGGTAAGATCGGTCTTGACGGTCTTCGCGTTCTTTTTCAGAATTCTGTGTTCGCCGGGACTCCGGGAATTGCAGAAACTCCAGGCACCGATGACGAAAGAGCTGAAGATATTAGTAAACTTATGTAAATGTAATGAAAGGAAATTTGATGAAGAAAATTGCACTCCTTGGTTTTTTGCTTCTTGCTTTTGCCTGCGGAGAACAGGCTGAAGAGGCGATTACATCCGGTGCTGAAACTGATGTTGAAAGCCGTGAGATCCCAGAGGATATTGCTACCAATCCGGAGGCTTTGCTTCTAGCTGCAACCGATGCGGTTCTTGGTGTTGATGCCGTTTCGTACAGTGTCAGCCTTGAAGGATTCTTTGTGGAAGGAGATACTGTAAATCTTGCCGTGGCCGGTGAGGTAGTACTTCAAAAAGGTGCCACTACAGAAGAGGCTTCGGTATATGTGGACTATACACTGACCATTGGGGAGGAAGTTGCTTCCGGTACGGTTGCAGCTGACGGAGTAAACGCATACTACATTGACCCTGTTTCCGAGGTGTTCAACTTCGGAATCCTTTCTGAGGGGGCTTCCCGTCTGATCCAGAATGCGCCTCGGGGTGTAATCATGGTTGAGTACCTGATTCCAACCGAGCCTTACGGTGCAGAGCTTAATGCTGCGGGATATAATATGCTTGATCAGGAGTTAATCGAAGACCATCTCTGTCATGTGGTTGAGGTTCAGATGTCTCCCTTGACATCCACATGGTGGATCGATGCCGAGACATATCTTCCAAGAGCAAACAGGATATCTGTGTGGAGTCCGGATGGATCCGGAATGGAGTACACAGTTGTTCTTGCGAATCTTGCAACTGATGTACAGCCGGACCCTTCTATTTTCCAGCTTCAGTCTCCTGATGGCTATACCGGGAAGGAATATGTAGGTGCAGTTTCCGTTGGTTCCATTGCTCCTCTGTGGACTCTTGATACACCTGACGGCGGAAGCATTGCTCTTGAGGACCTCAGAGGCAAAGTTGTTATTATGGATTTCTGGGCTACATGGTGCGGCCCATGCCGACAGGTAATGCCTTCACTTCAGGCACTGCACGAGAGTTATGGTGAAGAGCTTGTGGTCATAGGTGTTAACACCTGGGAACAGGATGACCCCGCCGCTTTCATGGTTGAGAACGGCTACACATATTCTGTTGTTATTAACGGTGATGCTGTTGCTCAGGAGTATTTTGTAGAGGGAATTCCTACATTTTATGTGATAGCCCAGGACGGAACAGTAGCCTTCCATGCAGTAGGCTCAGACCCTGCCAACGAGGAAGCTCTTGCTGAAGTACTTGGAACTCTTCTGGGGCACTAGGATAATATTTCTTTGTGGAGGCTGAGTTTTTCTAATTCGGCCTCCATGGTTCACTCTTTAGCTTTGGAGAATAAACTGTATGAAAATAGTTCTTCTGTTCATTTTGTTTTTAGCAACTGTTTTATCCGCTTCGCCTGAAGAGGACATGAACCTGATTATTGATGCTGTTTATCGCGCAGATGGAGAAACTGTCTACAGGGGATTATCGAATGAGAACCAGGAAGCCATTTCAATGGTTATGGTAATGATGACCCTTGCTCCGGATCAGGTAGCTTTGCAGCTTCGCGAACAACTGGATGTCCAGATATCCCCATCCGAAGTAGCTTCTCTCAGTGAACAGGGGCTTGTCGCAGTCATTATAGATTCTCCTTTCTTCAGAAGAGAACTTCCATATTCCCGGGACATGATTACCTGTGAAAGCCATACCATGCTTGGGGACACAGCACTGGTTTACCTGTCAGTATCAGATGGGGACTCTCTTTACGGATATCCCATGATGCTTCAGGAAGGCTCCTGGAGAATAGCGGGCAACTTTTTCTAAGGAAAAGGCATGAAATCGCTGATTTTTATTTTTACCATCCTGTGTATTGTCTCATTTGCCGGAGCTGCAGATTCCAGTTTCCCGGAAGATCCAGCTGGAGTTGAGATAATAGATAGAGCCTATCACAACTTTTCACAAGAAACTGTGATCTACATTCGGCTTTTCAATCACGGGGAGCAGGGAACGGTTGAACTGTTGAAAGGTAATTTTTCTTCCGGTGAAGCTGAGTGGGCGCTGCTTTACTCCTGGCAACCAACTTTGTATAACGGGTCGCCTCAAACATTTGAGTCCGTAACATTGCTCAACGTTCAACTCTGGTCAGACTGTCTTCTTATAACATGGATAGATGGACTGAATTTTGAATACCATGAAGGACTTGCTTCTTTATACCTCAAGTTCGACCCGAACAGTGGAGAAGTAGGAGAGGTTATACTGGACTGATTCTTTTTTCCTGCTGATGCTGTCATGCTTAGGAGGAAGGCTGGAGAGGTATGTGATTTCCTTGCTGCTGAAATCGTCTACCTCTCCACAATTCCATTTTGGCTTAACTGCTTATTTTTCTCAATATGCTTTCCGCTGCTTTTACTATCAGGTTGTGGGCAGGATAGAAAGACTGGTACGGCTGTGCTGAATAGGAGAAATTCACCAGTTGTTCTAAAGTAATTCCATACTGAATCGCCATGGTGATCTTGTCTACCTTGTCTGTAACCGGCTTGCCGCTTACGAATTGTCCACCAACAATCTTGTGGGTATTTTTGTCGGCAATAAGCTTCAATCTGATCTTTGTGGTATCAGGCATTATTGGGAAGGCGGTTGTAAATTCAGCATAACCGACTTCAACATCAAAGTGTTTTCTGGCTGTGGTTTCAGAGAACCCTGTTCCACCAATGTAGAAGTCACCGATCCTGGTTGCAGTACCGTTGAAGAAACCGGGGTAGGTTCGGTCCTTGCCAAGAAAATTGTTGGCCAGAACTCTAGCCATAGGCACAGCGTTTGTGGCCAGCTTGCCCGAGATAACCTCGCCTGTTATTCCACTGGTGAACTGGCAGCAGTCACCTGCGGCGTACACGCTGTCAATGTTTGTAGCCAGCTTGTTGTCGACAACTATGCCGTCACGCTCTGTTTTTAGATCAGTGTCAGCGAATAATTCAATATTCGGTTTCATGCCCACTGCGAACACAACAAGCCCGGGAAGAATTGCAGTACCTGCCTCGCTGCAGTGATCCATCTGGTCAAAATGAATTATCTGCATGTTCTCAAGCAGTACTTCTTCTACTACCGTTTCCCCCTGCAGGGCGGTCACCTTGCTTTTAAGATGCAGTTTTACTCCGGACTTGATAAGAGATTCCTGAGTTCTCTCGACAATTCCGTAATCAACCATATTGGGCAGGATGTAATCACCCATGTCTACAAGATGGGTTTCAACATTGCGCTCATTCAGTGCCTGGGCAAGTTCAATGCCGATGGCTCCTGCCCCTACAACAACTGCTTTTTTCAAACCGTTATCGACCTGCTCCATAATTCTCTGAAGGTCATTAGCTGTTTTGAAAGTCATTACGCCATTGAGATCCCTGCCGGGTATAGGTGGAAGAACCGGGGTAGCCCCGGTGGCTATGACCAGTTTGCCATAAGCGATCTCACCGCTTTTTTCAGTTTCAACTGTTTTTGCGTGAAAATTAACTTTTGTTACTTTATCTCTTATGAGAGATGCTTTTGCCTCTGTAACAATAGCATCCTTTTTCAGTGTTTTCTCGAAGGGAAGAAGACCTTCAATGGCATAAGGCATGGCACAGTAAATCATCGAGTGGTCTTCCGGCCGGATAATGCCAACACTCAATTTCCCCTGAATCGTTTTTGCAATAGTGATTGCTGCTGGACCGCCGCCGATAACTAATATATCATACTTGTTCATAAAACTAATGCCTTTCAATACGTGTAATTGATAAATGTTATATACAACTAACTCGGCAATATACGACAATCTCTGACATTCTGTCAAATCTTCTGAATGTCCTATACGGAGCAGGCTGGGTTGAATGTGGGATAGGAACACTTCCCGTTACCTGAAAACTGTCTGTGAAGCGGTTAATTGAAAAAGGGTCCACCCCGGCAGGAGCGAACCCTTTTTACAGACTTCTTTTATCGGATAAGAGTCATTCTTGAAACAGCTGTTCCGTTGTTGGTTGCTGCTCTTACAAAATACATTCCATTACCGATGTGTTCAGGAACATTCCAGTTGAACATGTGAGAACCGGAAGCAATATCTCCTGTATGTATGGCTGAAACCGTTCTACCGGAAACATCGAATACTGCAACATCTGCTGTGCCGGAAACAGGCAGGTAGAGAGAGAAGGAAGCCTGTGAATTCACAGGGTTCGGAGAAATTGATGAAAGAACCGTTTCAAAACCCTGCACCGCAAGGTTTGTATTCGTTTCCGTGCCAACTGCCTGTGCTGCAAGGGCAGCCTGATAAACATCAACACGCCCTGCTCCGTATAAGTTGTCTTTGCCTGTTGCACCAAGATCAACTGAGGTAACTTCAAGTATGGAATCTACCTGTGCAGGGGTAAGATATGGGTTGACATCCAGAAGCAAAGCCATGCAGCCGGCCAGATGAGGTGTTGCCATGGATGTACCACTCATTGTGGTGTAACCTGCAGGGTTGCTGTAGCTGCAGCTTACAATGTCTGAACCGGGACCGCAAATGTCTGGATCGATAAGACCGATGTCCGGTGATGTATCTGCATAGTCGTTCCATGGAGCATCGAACTTCCATGTTGAGTAACCAAGGCTTGAAAAAGACGAAAGATCATCACTGCTGGTTGTAGAGCCCACGGTAACTGTGGCGGACAATCCGCCTGTGGTTGTCTGATCAGGGTGGAGCCATGGTGGGGGACAGTCTCCAGGAGTGCGGATATCGCCGTAGGTAGCGGGATTGCCTGCTTCATTGCCTGCTGCGATGGAATGAATAACACCGGCAGCAAGAATGCTTTCTTCAGCTTCTCTCCAGGTCTCGCGTATCGGGTTCTGGCTCTGTGGCCAGCCAAGTGAAGTGGATATCACATGTGCGCCATTTGTTACGCTGAATTCAAAGGCATCCCATACATCCTGTTCGTCCCCGAAAGTGGTTCCAACTCGAACTGCCATAAGCGTTGCCTGAGGAGCCACTCCACAAGAGGTTCCGGCATTACCGTTACTGCCAACAGAACCTGCGCAATGGGTACCGTGACCGGACTCATCCATAGGGTCATCATCGTTGTCGGCAAAATCCCAGCCATAGTGGTAGCCGGCAGCAGTATCGTGCCACATCTGATTGTGCATATCAATGTGGTTGTAGTTAACGCCTGTATCAACAATACTTACAATT